>MKSX01000017.1 GCA_001897445.1 Alphaproteobacteria bacterium 33-17
CTCAACCCTCAAAAATTAATCCCTAACTTATTAATAAATCGTTGCACTACTATCTAGAATGTACCATTATTACTACCATAACAATCTATGCTTTGACAGCTTTCAAATTAAACATCGATATTGTCTTTAATAAAGTCCATATGGTTTTGGATAGCTTCAGAAATAAATTTAAAGCGCATTTCTGGTTTTTTACCCATTAAATTGTCAATAAACTCAGATACTTCACCATAGTTTTCGATCGTTACTTTAATTAGATTACGCTTTGTAGGATCCATAGTGGTAGATTTTAATTGCTCTGGCGTCATCTCACCTAGCCCCTTAAACCTTCCCATTTCTATATTTCCCTTATTTTTAGGGAGCTTTTTTATGATTTCGTCTTTGTCTTTGTCATCACGCGCGTAATAAACTGTTGTACCGTGGTTTATTCTATAAAGTGGCGGCATTGCCAAATACAAATGCCCATTCCTAATCAGCGGGTTCATTTCTAGGAAGAAAAATGTCATAAGGAGTGAAGCAATATGCGCACCATCAACGTCAGCATCTGTCATGATAATAATTTTGTCATATCTAAGGCTATCTAGCTTGAAGTCTTTACCCCTACCCGTACCAAGAGCAACTACAATATCTGCAAGCTCCTGATTACCATAGATTTTATCTTTAGAAGAGCTAGCAACGTTTAATATCTTACCACGAAGAGGTAGAATCGCCTGTGTTTCACGGCTTCTTGCTTGCTTAGCAGAACCGCCCGCAGAATCACCCTCTACCAAGAAAAGCTCTGTGCCTTCCCTGGCACTTCTGGAACAATCTGCAAGCTTACCAGGAAGTCTAAGACGCTGGGTCATAGATTTACGATTAATATCTTTTTGCTTTTTACGGTTTAGCCTTTCTTCTGCTTTAGCAACGAAAAATTCTAATAGCTGGTTAGCAGCAGTTTTATAGGTAGCAAGCCATAAATCAAAAGCGTTTTTAATTGCATTTTCAACAATTTTAGCAAGTTCAGGATTAATTAACTTTTCTTTTGTTTGCCCTTGAAATTGTGGCTCTGGAATGAATACCGATACTAATGCGCATACATCATCATCTAAATCTTCTACAGATATATTTGCTGCCTTTTTATTGTTTATCATCTCAGCATAGGCTTTTAAGCTTTTAAGCAGCCCTTGTTTAAAGCCCTGCTCATGTGTACCGCCAAGTGGCGTATAAATAGTATTGGTATATGATCTGATGAAATTTTCCTTAACTTCGCCCCAGCCTACTGCCCACTCAATTTTACTAACACCATCTGGAAGGTTAACATTTCCATCAAAAAATTCTCCACCCACAACTGATGTTTTGCTTTCAAAGTAATCAAGCAAATACTCCTTAAGACCACTTGGGTAATGGAATGTCGCCTTACTGCTAATGTTACTTGATGGACTTATTAGTGATTCATCACATGACCAGTTAACAATCACGCCTCTGTATAAATAGGCCTTAGCTTTTGCAAAATTGTATAATGATTTTACATTAAATCTAACTGATTTAAATATTTCAAAATCAGGTAAAAATTCGATAGTTGTGCCTGTTTCTTTTTTAGCTGGTTTTTCTGCTTTTATTTCGGTTACTGCATGACCTTTGCTATATTCCTGTACCCATGTCTTACCATCACGCTTTACTCTTACCACTAATTTTTCAGATAGTGCATTCACAACTGAAATACCAACACCATGAAGACCACCCGATGTTTGGTAAGCTTTATTTGAGAATTTTCCGCCTGAGTGAAGAGTTGTTAAAATTACTTCAAGCGCTGATTTATCAGGAAACTTAGGATGCGGATCTACTGGAATACCGCGACCATTATCTGAAATCGTAACTGTCTGATTTTCGCTAATATGAATGTTAATATATGTTGCATAGCCTGCAATTGCCTCATCCATACAGTTATCGAAAACTTCTACAACCAAATGCTCAAGACCCTTTTCATCTGTACCGCCAATATACATGCCTGGTCTTTTTCTAACAGCTTCTAATCCTTCTAAAACCTCAATATCTTTAGCGGTATAAGTATTTACAGTTTTTGAAGTAGTTTTACGTGGTGTGTTATTGTTAAATAAATCAGACATTTTTATCCAGCGATTGTTTTGATAGTTTCCAAAAATATATAGTACCTAATAATAATAGAATGAATGGAACTAGCCAAACAAAAAGATTATTTATATCCATTTTTGGTGCAAATACTACAAAATCGCCGTATTTTTCACGCATTATATTTAAAATCTCAGCTTCACTTTTGCCATTTTTTATTAATTCATCAACCTGAGTACGCATTTTTCTGGCCGAGTCTGTTTCCGATTCTAAAATGGACTGACCATTACAGGTTATACATCTAAGCTGCTGCTTAATTTTAAATCCATTATCCGCAAAACTATTTTGGCTGAAACAAAGGTATAATATGATTATTAATAGTCGCATTTTGAAGTAATCCTACACTTTGAAACTCAATTTGTCTGTTAATCACAATTAAAGTATGTGGAATACCGTATATATCAAGGCTATATGGTAATTCCTCAGAATGCATAAATAAGACCTGATCAAATAAGCCTTTTGCATGCTGATTTACCCATCTTTCTGATGCTTCATCATTCTTATACCAAGAAATTCCGATATGATTTATATCAGGAAGCTTTTCTCTTAGTTTTTCAATGTAATAATGCTGCTTTATACAATATTTACATGTTGGTGAAAATATATAATAAATTGCGGTTTTAGGTAGTTCACTTGTAGGAACTTTATATTTCGTTTCCATATCAGTAAATTCATATTCTGGTAATAACTTACCTTTATTTGATGTAATGATATTTTTAGGATCTACATATTCAAAACCATTATACATTATCATGGCAAACGCCATAAGGCATGCCGCTATTAACCATGTTCTCAAGCTTATATTCATTCTCAATCTCTATAAATTTTAAAATTAATTCTTCTGGAAGGTTTATATTACAACTCTCTATATTTTCTAGCAAATGTTTTTCTTTTGTAGTGCCAATTACACTACTTGTAATATTAGGATTATTAATTACAAATTTAAGCGCTATAGATTGCGGTGTAAATTCTGGATATTTATCAAAAAATTTCTGCAATTTTTTAGCTTTCTCCAGCTCTAATTTTCTTATTAAATACGCTCTAAGTATATACCAGAACGATGCTATGGAATTTATTCTTAAAAATTTTTTGTCAATGTAGTTACTAGCAAGGGGTGCTGCTGCAATTATATCTCTGCCCTTTACTTTTATATCATTAAAGTGCTTAATTTTCAGTGGATTTACAATGTTATAATCTAGCATGTAAACATCTATAAAATCTAGTTTTATACATTCATTAATTACATTACTATTAAATGAGTTTATACCACCCAGCCTTAATTTTCCTTTCTCTTTTGCTAAATGTAAAAACTTTATCATATCTTCATTAAGCTCGTTAGGTCCATGTAGATATAATATATCTATATAATCTAAATGCAGGACCTTGAGACTTTCATCTAACTGTTTTTCTAAAAAATCATATTCAAAATTTAGCAGAATTTTTCCATCTTTATGATAGGAACCTACTTTAGTAGATATCACTAAACTATCTCGAGGATAGTTTTTAATAATATTTCCAAGCCTAATCTCAGCACTGCCTTCTGCGTAGCTATGACCTGTATCAAAGTAATTGACGCCATTATTAATAGCCGTATCAACTATTTTTCTCGCGTTTTCAAAACTATAGAGTTTATTTGCCCAAAAACTTGCGCATCCTAAACCTAAATTACTTATTTTAATATTACTATTTTGAAGTAAGTTATACTGCATTTTTCTTGCCGCTATAATACAGAATAAATGCAAATACTTGCGCAGCTAACCACCAACTCTGCCAAATGCCGTATGACACAAGTGATATAAAATAATATGTTATAAACATAGAGCAAAATATATGATCATGTTTATATTTGTGAATTAACTTAGATATTAAAATAAAATATAGTCCAAGCCCAACAACTCCGGTTTCATATATAATTTGTAAAATATGGTTATGAGGATGTAGTGGTACTAAAACTTTATAAGTTTCATAAATATTTCTGCTACTATCAAAACCTCTGCCTAATATAAAATCTGGTAAATTTTGCATCATATGCAAAATCAATCCCTGCCAAATATCTAATCTTAACTTTACAGTCAGCATAATATTATCTGATGCTGAAATATTCCACATAATAACTGGAAAAGCAATAGATCCTAATATAGTTACTGGTATAAAAGCTTTTTGTATAAACTTAAATCTACATAAGTAAAAACCCATACCTGACACAATTGCAGCTATAAGTGAAGTTGCAGAATCTGATGAAGCAAGCAACATTATAAATGCAATATAAAGTATACTGCTATAAAACTTACTTTTTTCATATAAATACCCTATTAAAGGCCATAATAACAAACTACCAAATGTCATAGCACGGTTTAAATCATCTAAAATAAATGGTCTGTAAACTTTAGTAAAATATGTTCTAAATATATTAGTTACCGCGCCTTTAGATGTAATTTCAATAAATGCTAAAGCAACGTATATTATAAATGCAATTACAACATATTTAGTATTTATAGTCTCTTTAAGAAGCGGTCTTACCATCAAAGCTACTAAAATAGTTGCAATAAATGTTTTAATAGAGGCATGATTTACATTAAATGCCAGGCAAATAATCAGATATACAGATACTATAAATATAGTATTTTGGTAAATTTTTATATTTTTAATAGCATTCCAGAGTTTTTGCTTAATTATAATCAAGACACTCATTATCCCATAAACAGGCGCAACAGCCAGACCTGCATAGACTGAAATAATTATAGCGATACTTAAAAAAACAGTAACTAGTTGCATAACTGTAGTGCGAATTCATCAATTTTAGGAGTACGTCTTCTTTTCATGCGCTCTACTTTGATAATATTACGAATCAAATATAGCGTATCTTCTACATTTTCATTAACTACCACATAGTCATATTCATTAAAGTGACTGATCTCAGATTTAGCTTTTTTCATACGTTTCATTATCACTTCTTCACTGTCCTGCCCTCTTTTACGGAGACGGTTTTCAAGCTCATCCATAGATGGTGGCAATATAAATATACTTACTAAGTTATCTCTGGAGTATCCTCTAAGCTGCGCTGCACCTTGCCAGTCAACATCAAATAAAACGTCATAGCCATTTTGTAAATGTTTCTCTACTGTCATTTTAGGGGTACCATAAGAATAATCAAATACCCGCGCATATTCCATAAGCTCGCTATTATCTACCATGTTTTCAAATTGAGGCTTATCAACGAAATAATAGTCAACGCCATCTTGCTCGGAAGGACGCTTTGGTCTTGTAGTTACTGAAATAGACATTTTAATTAAACCATCTTCTTCAAGCAAACGTTTACAAAGCGTAGACTTTCCAGCACCAGAGGGTGAAGAAATAACTAATAATAAAGAATCACCACGATATATAGAATTATTCATAATTAAACATTACAAGGATAAATTACAGTTCCGGGTCTATTGTCAGACAATACTTCAAAAATTAGCCCATGCTCAACACTTGAACTTAAGAAATGCGCAGATTCAGTAAAACCCTCTACTGCTTCTATAGCTGATTTAATTTTGTTTTTAACACGTAAGTTTTGCTTCGGTGTTATAGCATTTTTAGCCTGAACTGACGAAATTTCCTCAATCACATTGCTTTCATCATCTAAAAAAATATTTTCTTCTGTTAAATATATTACTTTAGAAGCTGATATACTTGAAGAAATCATAGATGCAACGCTATCATGATTTAAATATAATGTTGGATGATTGTCGTTAAAGCCAATAGAGGCAATTACTGGGATTAAGTCAGATTCATCTGTACATGATAATAAATCAGGATGGATAGCCAAAACCTCTCCATTAAGAGAACTGGCAAATATTTCAACATTATTGACCTTTTTGGAAGTGCTTGAGCGAACCTTTTTTGCTTCAATTAAACGAGCATCTTTTCCAGAAACACCAACTGCTAAGCCATCATTATTATTAATATAGCTTACAATTTTCTTATTAATAAGTAGAGCAACCATTTCAACTATATCAATATTCTGAGTATCTGCGTTTATTACACCATCTGTTTCAGCAATAGGATAATTATTTTTATCACAGAAAATTTTAATATTAGAACAAGCGCCGTGTACTATAATAGGATTAATTCCAGCATTTTTAAGTAATACTAAATCTTGTGCAAATGACTGCATTATTTCATGGCTCTCTAACATAGCCTCATCAAAGCTAATAACCATTGTTTGCCCTTCATATAATTTAATGTAAGGTATTGCCTCACTTAATATATTAAATTCGTTATTGTAAGCTTTTGGCTTATGAATATTATTTGCAATAACGGAAGGATGCTTTAGCAATCTCATTTCGTAGCTCCATGATCGACGCACTATCATGAACACTTGTTACAAGCATTTCAGGATAGAGCGCTGTAAATTTACTCATTTCGGATTTTATTTGATCTTGTACTTTTTGTAAATCATTAGAATTGGTCTTATCTGATTTTGTAAGTACCAGATGATATGACATAGCAGAATCATCCAGGAATCTGAAAATTTGTCTATCTGTATCTTTAAGCCCGTGCCTTGAATCTACTAATACAAAAACTTTTTGCATTTCGCGTCTACCTTTTAAATAGCGCGTGATTGTATTATTCCATTCATGCGATTCTTTCTTAGAAATTTTTGCAAATCCATAGCCTGGCAGATCAACCAGAATTAATTTGTTATTTAAATTAAAAAAGTTCATTTGTCTGGTACACCCTGGGTTAGATGAAACTCTAACAAGGCTTTTGCGATTTACCAAACTATTAATAATACTGGATTTACCAACATTAGATCTACCAACAAAAGCAACTTCAGGCAGCCCATTTAAGTCAGGCACTTGCGATAAGTTTTGCGCCCCTGCAACGAATTCACAAGGGCTACTAAACAATTTTTCTACTTCTTGTACTGTTAATTCCATTAGAATCTATTTAGCTCTTTTTTAACTCTTTTTTGAACATAAAGCTGCTGTAGTATTGAAAGTATATTGTTCCATACCCAATAAAGCACCAAACCTGATGGGAAATTGTAGAACATAACAGTAAATACAAGCGGCATAAACTTGCTGATTTGAGCCTGAACAGGATCTGCAGGTTCAGGATTCAGCCTTTGCTGAGCATACATTGAAATACCCATTAATATCGGCAATATACCAATCGAAAGGAAGCTTGGCGCTGCCCATGGCGCTAAGCCAAAGAAATTGAGAATTGACGTTGGATCTGGTGCAGATAAATCCTGGATCCAGCCAAAAAATGGAGCATGTCTCATTTCAATTGTAATATATAAAACTTTATATAATGCAAAGAATACAGGAATTTGAATTATAATTGGTACGCACCCAGAAAGAGGATTAATTTTCTCTCTTTTATAAAGCTGCATAAGCTCATAGTTAAAGCGCATCTTGTCATCTTTATACTTTTCCTTAAGCCTTGCTACTACAGGATTAAGCTCTTTCATTTTGGTAATAGAAGCATATGACTTATTCGCAAGCGGAAGCATTATAAGCTTAATAAGTACTGTAAATACTAAAATTGCTATACCAAAATTATATGTATATTTATAGATAAACTGAAGCGCCACAAAGAATGGCTTTGTTAGAAAATATAACCAACCAAAATCAATAGCATGATCAAATTTATCTATACCTAATGTTCTTTCGTATTCATCTAATATATTGATACTTTTTGTACCAGCATAAAAATGTGTTATATAATTTGTAGACGCGCCCTTATTTAGCGCTATCTTTTGACCTAAAAAATCTACCTGGAATCTGTCAATTCCATTTACAATTTTGTAGTTATAACTTGCATCAAAAGCATATCTTGAATCTGGTACAACAGTAGTCAGCCAGTATTTATCTGAAATACCAAGCCAGCCTTTGCTATTATTACGGTGGTCAACTTTTACTTCATCTTTTAGCTTTTCATATGCCATTTCATTTAAAATGCCATTAAACAAGCCAACAGGACCTTCATGAAGTATCGCTGAAGAATCTACTTTGTTTTTCACCATTTTACTGACTAAACCATAAGGCATAACAACAACGTCTTTGGCAGAGTTATTTTTTACAGTTTGAGTAACAGAAAACATATAGTCGTCATCAACTTCAATTTTAACGTGGAAATGTAAACCTTCACCGTTATCCCAGGTAAGATCAACGTCATTATCAGGAGTAAGATTGTGGCTGTCTGCACGCCATATTGTTTCAGCATTAGGGAGTTTCACACTACTATCATTAGATAACCAGCCGAAATTAGAAAAATAACCGATTTCTGTATTATTTGGGTTTAATAGTTTTACTTTCGGACTCTCTTTACTGGCTTCTTCATGATACTCAAGTAAAGTCAAATCATCAAATTTGATTCCTTTTAAGTCTATTGAGCCTTTGAATTTAGGAGTAACAACATGAATTCTATGATTTTTTGAAGCTTCAATAGCAACCTCAGGCTTCACAAGTTCAACGTTATTTTGCTGTTCAATAGCAGTATTATTTTTACCTAAAAAATAATACACACCCAATACGACAAGAGCCGCAACTACAAATGTTTTAATTATGCTTTTTATATTTTCCATTTTTCTTTTCCATTTTATCCCTATACTCAGGAACAGGATCAAAGCCCCATGGTGCAAAAGGATGGCATTTAATTAGCCTCTTTAAACCCAAGTATAATCCATAAAAACCATGGATCCTTATAGCTTCAATCATATAACATGAGCAGGATGGTTTAAACCTACATGATCTAGGGATTATAGGCGAAATTATGTATCTGTAAAGTAATAAAGGAGGTAAAAATAAATAGTATGCTAAGTTATTGTTTTTCATAAAAACTTGATACCAGATTTTGAAGTTCTGCCTCTATTTCTTGATATGGCTTACTAAAAATTATAGCTCTTGGAATAATAACTATGTCCAAAGGCAATTCAAATGACCTTAGAATATCATGTAGGGCAGCTTTAATGCGCCTTCTTATCTTGTTACGTTTTACTGCGTTACCCAATTTTCTGGAGGTAATTACACCAAGACAAAAAGCGCCAGACTTTGAAAGCCTAGCGCACATTATAAAATTTTGAGAGTGTATTTTTTTTGCTTTGAACTTTATGGCTTTAAAATTATTATCACCCGTTAAAGCAGAAAAACTACGCACTTAATTTTTTGCGTCCTTTAGATCTGCGGTTGCTGATTACTTTTCTACCACCTACTGTAGACATTCTATGTCTAAAGCCGTGACGACGTTTACGAACGATTTTACTTGGTTGGAATGTACGTTTCATGATTTCCTCTAGCGAATATCAAAAGTTTTCCAATTCTTCTATAGCAATTTTTACATAAAGTCAATGATTTTCTTAAATCTTTATATATCAATCGCTTGACTTACGAGCAAACATATGACCTACTATTAAAAGTAGATATTCATATATTATTCAAAATCTATAATTATCATGGCAGAAAAAAAATCTTACGAAAAGCTTACAGAAAATCTTTTTAACATAGCAACCAACTATCCTAAACTCCTCAATGATTATATGAATAAGGTTAAGGATAATTATCCAAATTATGCCAACAACAATCCTTTCAATCTTGTAACAGAATTCTGGAACGGCATTATCTCAAACCCTGAAAAATTTATGAAAATCAATGAGGATTGGTATAGTAATCACATGAAAATTTTAAATAACGTGGTTAACAAATTTAAAGGCGAAGAGTTAGACGATATTTATAAAGCTCAGGACAAAGATGCAAGGTTTCAAGATCCTGCATGGGATAAAAATGTGTATTTCGATTATTTAAAACAAACATATCTTATGACGTCCGAATGGATGAATGATATTATTAATGATAATATGCCTCAGGATCCTAAAAATAAAAAAAAGGTTGAGTTTTATGTACGGCAAATTACTGACGCTTTTTCGCCATCAAATTTTGTATGCACTAATCCTGCGGTACTCAGAGAAGTAATTGATTCCAATGCAGATAATTTAATTGAAGGCTTAGATAAGTTATATAAAGATGTTGTTGAATCTAAGCTCCCAAAAATAAGCTCTGTTGATATGAACGCTTTTAAAGTTGGTGAAAATATTGCTACAACACCAGGAAGAATCGTTAAAAAGACTGATATATCAGAGCTAATTTGCTATTATCCTAAAACTAAGGAAGTGAAGGCAGAGCCAATTGTCATTGTGCCTCCATGCATTAATAAATATTATATTCTTGATTTGCAGCCTAAAAATTCATTTGTTAATTGGTTGCTTGAGGAAGGATATCAGGTTTATATTGTTTCATGGGTAAATCCCGATGCTAAATTAAAAAATACTGGCTTTGACGATTATGTTCTTGATATTTGTGAGAATATCTTAAAAGCGCAGGAGTTTTCACATTCTAAAAAAGTTTCGGTAATTGGATATTGCATTGGTGGCACTTTACTTGCGACAAGTCTTGCTTATCTTACTGCGAATGAACAAAGCAATATCATATCTTCCGCAGCTTTTCTAACTACCTTAATAGACTTCACCGATCCAGGTGATTTAGGTGTATTTATTGACGAAGAACAAATAGAGGCAATGGAAGCTAAAATGGAAAGGCTGGGCTATCATGATGCAAGTGACATGAGCATGACCTTTAACTTACTCAGAGCTAATGATATGATTTGGAGCAATGTGGTAAATAATTATATGCTTGGCAAAAATCCATCTGCCTTTGATTTGCTATACTGGAATGCCGATGCTACAAGAGTACCAGCAGCTTTTCATAGCTTTTACTTAAGAGAAATGTATCTAAAGAATAATCTGATTAAGCCAAATAAAATCAAGATTGATAATGTTCCAATAAATATTTTGGACATAAACATACCGATGTATTTTATGGCTGCAAAAGAAGACCATATCGTGCCATGGCAAAGTTCATACGAAATTACCAAAACTCATAAGAAGAATATCAGGTTTATTTTATCTGAATCAGGTCATGTAGGAAGTGTTGTAAACCACCCGTCAAGGCAGAAATACGGTATATATGTAAACAATAAATATAGCGCCAATACTGAAAAATGGTTAGAAAATGCTGAATATCATAAAAAATCATGGTGGACAGATTACAGCGAATGGAATAATAAATATTCTAAAACCATGGAAAAAGCGCTTACTAAAAAATACATAGATTCCAATTCTTTGTATAACGCCCCTGGTATATATGTAATGGAGAAATAATGGATCAGTATATTATATTTTTATATTCCTATTTAATAGGATCAATACCCTTTGGTCTTATAATTGCCAGAGTTTTTGCAGGCAAAGACATCCGCAAAGAAGGCTCAGGTAATATTGGCACTACAAATGTCTTAAGAACAGTTGGTAAAAAATCGGCACTACTTACCTTATTATTGGATGGAATAAAAGGCGTGATTGCCATACTTATAACTCAGATACTTTTTAAATATCATCCCTACGATGTCTATCTATCTGGATTTGCTGCGATTATAGGTCACATGTTTCCTATTTGGCTTAAGTTTAAAGGCGGAAAAGGCGTTGCAACATCTGCTTTTGTACTTTTATATATAAATCCTATATTAGGATTAACAACAATAGGAACCTGGATTATTGTATTCTATCTTTCACGTATATCATCTTTATCAGCTATAGTTGCGGCTGCATTATCGCCAGTATATGCTATTACAATGTTTACCAGTGAAGATTTGCCAATTTTTTGTTTTGTGATATCATCCCTGGTGCTAGTAAAACATGCTAGCAATTTTAAAAGAATAATTAGGGGCGAAGAAAAGCCATTTAAATAGAATTTGGGAAAAATATGTTAAAACTTATTTCATTATTATTTGCTGTCATTACATTATCTGGCTGCTTTGGTCTGGTTGCTGCTACTTCTGCAACAACTGGCGTAGTTCTCAATAAAGATAAAACAGTTGGAAGTTCCGTAGATGATTTTGCTATTCGAACAAAAATCCATAACGATTTATTACGCAAAGATATTAACAGCCTATTTAGCAGGGTAAATGTTAAAGTATCGGAAGGAAAAGTATTACTTACAGGTGTAGTACGTAATCCTGAAGATAGAATGGAAGCCGTCAGAATCGCATGGAATCAGAACGGTGTTCGTGAGGTAATTAACGAAATAGAAGTTGATGACCGTGATAGATTTAATATTGGCGAATATAGCAAAGACACATGGATTACAACCAATATTAAAACCAAGCTACTTTTTAATCAAAATATCAAATCTGTAAACTTTAATATCGAGACCATTAAAGGCGTAGTTTATATCATTGGTATTGCAAGAACTCCGAAAGAACTTGAGTTAGTCAACTCAGTTGCATCAAGAGTTAGGTTCGTAAAAAAAGTTATCAGTCATGTTAAAATTAAAGACAGATTAAATGACACCCCAGAACAGGTTGAATATAACCGCGATCATAATGGCGTGGTTGATACAACATACAAAAATCACAAAATTGAGCCAATTAAATCACGTGAAATTTCAGCACCTGTAAACTCAAGACCAATTTCTGCTCCAGTGTCATCACGCACAGGCATGCCAGTCGATGAAAGCGGCATCGTAGAAGAATTTGACAGTTTTGATGATTAATTTTATTCAAAGCAGACCTTTATTTTAGGTCTGCTTATTTTATACCATGACAAAACTTATTTTATTTCAAATTGACCATCCATCTAAGCTTAACTTTGTAACTGATACATCTATACTATTTATCCGTCACTTAGAAAAGTCACACGACGTATGGTGCTATACGCCTAAAGATATATTTTTTGATGGCAGCTTAAAAGCAACTATTAGCAAATATATTTTTGAACAAAATAGCTTTAAATGTTTAGTTACAAAAACCATTAATTTAGAGCAAGCAGATAGCATTTTTATCAGGCATGATCCGCCATATAATATGGATTATTTAACATCCTGCTATATGCTTAAAACTATTGAGCATAAGGTTAAAATTTATAACAAACCTTCTGTGATTACCTCTCACCCTGAAAAAATAATACCTGTTTATTTTAAAGATTTTATGCCGAAGACGCTTATTACTGCATCATTAGATGAGGCTATAAAATTTAAAAAAGATCATAAGTGTATTATTAAACCTTTATATGGTCATGCAGGTGAAGGGGTAAAAATTTTTGAAACTTCAAATGACTTTTTAGACTATCAAAAAATTTATGGTGACTATTTAATTATTCAGGAGTTTTTACCTGAAATAACACAAGGTGACGTACGGATAATAATGTCCTTTGATAAAATTATGACCAGTTTTATCCGAGTACCTTTAGAGGGTGAGATTAGAGCAAACACTGCAAGGGGTGCAACACCGCATCCTTACAATTTAACAAGCAGGCAACTTGAAATGTGTAATAAAATAGGTATGTTTTTAAAAGAAAATGACATATTGCTCGCGGGTATTGATATGATTGGTAATTATGTTACTGAAGTAAACATCACCTCCCCTACAGGAGTACCGCTTGCAAATAAGCTTTATGGGAAGAGGTTTGAAGAAGAGATATTGGGTTAGTTATTTCTCAAATTAATTCCTTTATTTTTTCCTGGTGATTCATTTGGAGAATTTAATGGACTTACGGAATAATTTTGAACATTACCATATAAATTTGCATTGTTAATTTTCTTATCAGCTTTCATATTATTTAAATTACTCGCATTGTCTTCAAGAGCTGGTTTATTATTCCTAACTTGATTTGATGGATTCAAATTATTGTTATTTATGGAATTATTTGAGTGACCATGATTATGATGGTTATTATGCCCATGACCATGGTGATGACCGTGGTGATCGTGACCAGAATTTTCAGGAGATTGACTATTACTACCATCCTGAATCCAGTTTGGTCTGCTATGATGATCGCCCTTGTTTTCACCATGTTGATGGTTATTCTCTTTTTGATTTTCAATCTGACTAGTAGGATTTTGTGACCTTGGATCAAAATGACTAGGAAGACTATTGGTATTAGTATCGATTCTATCTGAACCTAAAACTTGTGCAAGCCCCCTGTCAACCTCCGAAGGTAAACTATTAACATTTTTATTTGATTCAAATGGATTTAAGGATTGTATAGCATCCCCAATTTTATCAAAAACACCTAGCATTCCTTTACTTTCTTCTTGTTTAGCCTGCTCTTTTTTAGCTTCTTCTTTTAGCTCTTCTAGTTTTTTAGCTTCATCTTTTTTATCTTCTGATTGTTTTTCCTCTGTTTTCTTTTCATCCTGCTTACTTGCTTCATCGCGATTTGCAGTTTCATTATCCTTGCTTGATTTATCTTCTAATTCGTGTTTAAGTTTTGGCTTTCTTAGAGCTATATCGTTTCTTTCAGCCTGAATTAATGACTTAATTTTATCACGCAATTTTTCAAGCAACTCTTTTAAGGGACCTTTATAACCCCTTTTATCAAGCATGTTTAGCAAACCTTCAAGCCTGGCAAGCATTTGATTCAGCAAAAACACTTTAAAGCTTTTACCAAAGTTTTTAAATCCAAGCACGCAGGCAAGTTTGCCAAGCAGTAAAACAGCTTCCTTAAAAATACGAATATGGAGCTTTGGTTCAACCATTTTAACATCTCTGCCTTTATTCTTAGCAGACGGAATGCCAAAAAGTTTTTGAAGCAAAACCATAAGTGGGGCTTTGTCAAGATCATCTATCTCATCCTGAAGCTGCTCTAATGCATCTTCATTTAAGGATTTTATATCCATTTCTAATTCTTGTTCTTTTTCTGCAAAATCCTGACCCATGGCAAGCATCATTTCTTTAATAACTTCCATATATTTTTGACCTGTCGGTCTTCCTGCTTCCCATTTGAAATTATCAACAGATGGCAGTGATCTTAATTTTTGCTGGATTTCTTCATATTTTTGTGGGCTTTTAAAATCACGATTGGGAGCTTCAGCAATCTGATTTTCAACATATTCGGTAAGTTCCTCTAGAACTTTTTCGGCAAATTCTGCATTACCTTTTTCAAGTGCATCTAGCACTTCAGGCATTTTATACTTCTGCCCTTTAATATTAACTTCAACATGACTAATATCGTCAATAAAAACAGGCATTAATTTTTTTTGAGATTTGATAGGCACTAAATCTTTTTTTTCTAAAAATTTATCTTCATTTGAAGAGTCTTCCATACCAAATTCAGCCTAAATTAAAAATACAAAAGTGTTAATATACTTAGATATTATACTTTATCTAAATATATTAACACAAACACTATTTTATATTTTTGCATTATAAATGTAGAATTGATAACCTAAAATTATAATACTCTACCTTTCTTCACTTCTTTCTTGGCTTCTTCTTTTGCTCTTTTGTTCTCGGCTTTTTCTGCTTTTTTAGATTCTTTCAATTTCTCCTTAACTAATTTAGCTTGCTGTTTTGCTATGAGTTTATTTCCTTCTTTAGCAAAATCATTTACTTTAAACTCAGCCATAAAGTAAAATACATCAGTCATTATTCTTTTAAAAGTATTGATTTCATTCTGTCTTATCGCTGCAGCTGATTTATTTTCAGGATCATCTTTAGTATTTAACACATTTACAATTCCTGTGTTACATTCAATTAATTTTCGCAATCCAGTTGTAAAGTCATAAACTTTGTTTGCAAGTTGCGGAGCCGATTTTAATTTATTTTCTTTTGAAGTATTCCCAAAGTATTTCAATTCTTTATTTACTTCTGGTTCCATTGGACCATAAATATCTAAATATTCTTCTCTTAATGCCTCTAAACGATCATATTTTTCTCTAGGGGTTTCATTAACTTTATTAGCGCTTGATGACATGATTCTTACCTTACATTTAAAACTTAAGTTAACATTTTATTAATAATTTTACCATCCAATTACCCTGGACGTCAAATAAGTTAAAATATTATATAATTTTATGCCATAGGCTATATTTTATACCCCAGACACAACTGATACATATAATATTTTTACCTGAATACAATTTATACGATTATCATCTTTTTTCATATATATCAATTATTTAGATTTATTGTCAAAAAAGATACAAAAAAATTTATTTTTAAAAAAAATTCAAAAATCATTATTTATCAATAAGATAAAATTTGAAAAAAAATTTTTAAGTTATAGAATGAATGTGAATACTTTAGGAAATGTAAATGTCTAAATCCATAATACTCAAAGCCCCTGGCGGGGTTGAAAACTTCGAAATATCAACACCTTCTATAACAGAAGCTAAGGGTAATGAAGTAACAATTGACCAAAAATTTATTTCAATAAATTACTCTGACATTTTATTACGTACAGGTGTTTATCAGGCAGATTTCCCTCTTTTACTTGGTAGCGAGGGGATAGGCGTAATCAGCAAGATTTCATCTGAAAATAAGTTCCCTGACTTAAAAGAAGGCATGCGAATTGCATATGCTACAGCACCTTATGGAGCATATACCGAAAAGCGCAATATAGATTTCAAATACTGCGTTGTAATTCCCGACGATATTGATGATTTAATATTGGCAGGATGCTTTTCTAAAGCCTTGACTGCCCATTATTTACTGAGACGCGTTGTAAGACTTCGCGAAGGGCAGACTATACTTGTTCATGGCGCTGCTGGAGGAGTAGGTCACATTTTATGTCAGATGGCAACTTCGCATAATATAAAAGTTATAGGTACTGTTAATTCACCTGACAAAGTAAGCTTTGCCCAGGAAAACGGCTGTATACACGTTATAGACACTTCATCAACAAATTTTGTAGATGAAACTTTGAAATTTACAAATGGGATTGGCGTAGACGTTATTTTTGACCTTATCGGTGGTGATTTTATATCAAAATCTATAGATTGTCTAAACTACCTGGGTATTGTTGTATCTTGTGGTGATACAGCAGGTACAGCGCCAATACTTGACTTGTCAAAACTGGATAAAAAATGCGCATACGTCACAAGAACAAGGCTTGAAGTCTATAGATTCTATAGACTAGAGCTTTTAATTGCATGTGAAGATGTCTTCGATTTAATAAGAAAAGGCGCTATCAAACCACATGTAAATGAATATAAATTCAATGAAATTCCTAAAGCTCATAAAGATATTGAGCAGGGTACTAAAAACGGTTCATATGTAGTGAGGTTATAAATGAATAAAATATCAAAAATTCTTTTTATCTTAGCAGGTATATTAAGCTTTAAACTCGCAAATGCTGCAACTATTATCGATAATATAGGTTTAATAAACGGTGACGTTGAAATTTTATTATCGATAACTGATAACATAACAATTACAGAATCTAAAAAAAATGGTGACAGATACTGGGTTACTTTTAAATCAGGTGAACGTTCTTTTTCTGTTAATATACCTAGTCGTGATTACGAAAAAATATCAAATAATCAAAAAGTTACATGCAATACATTACCTATGCCAAATTTAACAAGCATAGTGTGTAACAATACTGAAATATCACAAGTTGCTACTTATACGATTAAAGATCTGTTATCTCGTAAATAATATATACTTGACTTTTTTACTAAGTTATTATAAAAACTACTGCAAATTAACCAGAATTTTATAATAACTTCAGTAAAAATGCTTACAGCCCCTCATCTAACTAAACCTATTCGTGATACCAAAATTATCGTCGCCATGTCTGGAGGCGTTGACAGCTCAGTTGTTGCAGCCCTGCTGCATGAAGCTGGTTATCAGGTAATTGGCGTAACACTGCAGCTATATGACCTTGCCGTAACTCTCGAGAAAAAAGGTGCCTGCTGCGCAGGGCAGGATATTTACGATGCAAAAAACGTTGCAGATAAAATAGGCTTTCCACACTATGTTTTAAACTACGAAAGCCTTTTTAAAGAGTCTGTTATTGAAGAATTTGCTGATAGTTATATGAATGGCGAAACCCCCATTCCATGTGTTAAATGTAATCAATCTGTTAAATTTCGTGACTTATTGAAGGTTGCTAAAGATTTAGGAGCTGACGGGCTTGCTACTGGTCATTATATACAAAAAACCTATATAAATAATGAACCCGTATTACTTAAAGGAAATGACGAAACAAAAGATCAAAGTTACTTTTTGTTTGCAACCACTAAAGAGCAGCTAAATTATACGTTTTTCCCACTTGGACATATGAATAAAACCGAAACCAGAGAACATGCAGCTCGCTTTGGACTTGATGTTGCTAATAAAAGTGATAGTCAGGATATTTGTTTTGTACCAAATGGGGATTATGCATCCGTTATATCTAAACTAAGACCTGGCGCATTAGATGCAGGTGATATTGTAGATATGGAAGGCAAAGTATTAGGCAGGCATACAGGAATTATTAACTACACAATAGGTCAAAGAAAAGGTCTTGGTATAGCAGCAGCAAATCCGCTATATGTAGTGAAAATTGACGCTGAAAACAAGAAAGTAATTGTCGGAAGTGAAGATGATCTTAAAAGCAAAAACTTTTTCATATCTGGTCTTAATTGGCTGGGAATTACAGATTTTCCTGAAGAAGGCTTAGATTGCTTTGTAAAATTACGCTCTACCCATAAAGGCGCACATGCCCATATCAGTAAAACTGACGATAATAAATATAAAGTTACTATGTTTGATCCTGAAAGAGCGGTAACCCCTGGTCAGGCTTGCGTTATGTATGATGAAAATAAGGTTTTAGGTGGCGGCTGGATCACGCGTGACCATTTAAAGTAAATATGTTTCGTACGTGCGCGATGAGCGAGCATGAAATGGCTATTACTTCAAGATTTTGGGGGCATTCTGTTGCCCGGGGCCCCCTAACCGCGTAGAAAACTAAGCAGCGAGTGCTGAGTTAGCTACAGGTGCATTATTATCGTTTGCACTTACTTTTTTGATTTATCACGGCTAATCACACCGAGCAAAAACCACACCTTTATTACGCATGTCGAAGCTAATTCATCCCCATAAAATTATTTGGTGGAGATGCCGGGTACCGCCCCCGGGTCCATAACGTCTATTCCGAATAGCGTTTATTGCCATAGCCTTGCGGCAGTTACATTATATATATTTTTAACTAAAAATACAATATATCTTTACAAATATAAATATTTAGGTTAATAAATAAATATGGTTTTAATTTTACGTCAAGATTGGTTCATGGAAAGTCACGACGCGGAATTCGGTGAAATAGTTAGAAAAACGAGAGAATACAAGAGTCTTTCGATTGAAGACGTATGCCTAAAGCTTAAAGTCAATAGCCGCTACATTAAGGCTATCGAAGAAGGTAACATATTTAATATTGTAGCTAAAGTTTACGCAACAGCATATTTAAAAGCATACAGCGATTTGCTAGGTCTGTCAGTACCTGAAGAAATTAGATCTCATCCCGCACAACAGGACAATAATTATATATCGCCTGTATTTAATGACACTATGGAACGTAAACAGAGCAAATCATTAGCTGTTACGTCTTTATTTGTATTAGTCGTCATTTACGGAATATTATTTTTATATCATAAGAATAGCAACAAAAATCAGATCAGAGAACAAATTGTTAAATCAGCTCTTTTATCAATTCGTGATGTAGAAAATGTTAAAATGTCTGCATCAAATTTTTCAGTAAATCAGGTATTTAAAGATATTTTTGGTAGCAATAATTCTACTGTTTTAATTGCTTCAGAAAAAACAGCGTTAAAAATATATGATCCTAGCAGCAAACTACTTACAAATAAAATTATGGAAGTTGGCGATACTCTTTTCTTAAACAAAGAAGAAGGTTTAATAATTACCGCCGATAATGATAAAGGCGTGGAGGTTTTTGAAGAGAATGACTTAAAACCACTACATGATTTATATACTCATAAACTCAAGGATAAGTTTTATATTAAGTCAGCAAGATATATTCCTGTATCAAAAGAATAAATTTCTCTTGAAATTATATAAAAAATCTACAAAATTCTTAAAACGTTCTCAATTCAGCCTAATAACCAGTTATAATGTATAAACGCCCCGAAAAAACACTATCATCTGACTATTTTCACTTTATATTTATTGTAAGCTCAATACTTATTATTATTTATGCATGGATAAGCTGGCTGAATTTTAACAAACTTGAATCTCAGTATCAAAATGATTTAAGGTTACATTTAAATGGTCTGGATCAGGAAATAACTCAAAACTTTGACTATATTAACTACATTACAGATTTTATAGCAAATCAAATGCAGTATATTTATACTGATATTCCACAGGTTGCTAAACTATTTAGAAGTCTTGAATCGCATGTTGGTAACTCTACAAATTTACCTGCTATTACCACGTTCTCCTGGGCTGGACTTGACCGTAAAATTATTGTTAGTAGTAAGTTTGGATACCATCAGAAGCCGATTGATATTTCCTACCGCAAAGGAGCCGATACATCTTACAAAAACCCTGGTAAACTTGTATTTGACAGACAAACCTATGGTATAATCTCTGGGAAACGTCTTATTCCTGCGCTTAAAGCAATCAAGAACTTTTCTAATGAGATTATTGGATACATTAACGTAGGACTATCTATTGAAGGTTTAGCTCAGTATATTGATAAGGCAGTAGATGCTAATTTAGTTGCTTATATGATATTTTCTGAAAATGGAGAGATAATATTACAGTCTACTGCAAAAGGTGTAAAAATCCCAAGAGATTATTTTATCGACCAATTCGTTTCTAAGCATATTCCAAAACATTTAAAGTTTAATGATATAAATTACGATATTGTGCGTAAATCCTCTAAATATCCTTTTATAATAGCCGTAGGTTATTATCCTAATGTAATTTGGAATGATATTAAAGAAACCCTAAAACTCCAGGTAATTCCGTTTGCAATAATGGGATTATTATTTGCGGTAGTACTATATGAATTTAAGCATAGAATTTTCAAACCATTATTTAGCTTGTCTTTTGTAGTAGATGAAATTGCAAAAGGTAATACAGAGGTAAAAATTCCTGAGTTTCAAACATTTGAGATCAATAACTTTGCCCTCCATCTTTCTAAAATTAAGGACTATATTCGTGAAATTATTGAGATTGAAGAAAAATTACGCATCGCTAAAACCGAAGCAGAAGAAGCAAATATCGCTAAATCACAGTTCTTAGCAAATGTAAGTCACGAACTCAGAACTCCCCTATTTACGATTAGCGGATATGCAGAAATTATTAAAGAAAAAATCCATGGCGCACTAAAACCTGAATACGTAAATGCGTCTAATTATATTTATAACGCAGGTCAGCATTTGCTTGAGCTGATAAATGACATTTTAGATACAAGTAGAGCTGAATCAGGAACTATTTTACTTTATGAAAAACGTGTAGATATTTTGGAAATCATCATAGGTGCAATTGAGTTAATAGAATATCAGGCAAAAACTAAAAATATATCTGTAAATTATGAGATTTTGAACAAAATCAGATTTATATTTGCAGATGGTCTTAGGCTTAAACAAATATTTGTAAACTTACTTTCTAACTCAGCTAAATTTACTCCTGATAATGGGAAAATAGATCTTAAAGTTGGTATAGAAGGTAAGTTTATCTATTTTGATGTTATTGATAACGGCATAGGTGTAGAACCTGAGGATATACCTGTAATTATGGAAGAATTTGGACAAGTACGCCATGCGTTCCTTAGGGAATCAGAACAAGGAACAGGGCTTGGTTTGCCGCTTTCTATCAAACTAGCCAAGTTACATGGTGGAAATTTAGAGTTTCACTCGACTCCTAACATAGGCACTAGAGTTAGAATAACTATTCCTGTCAAAAGAATGCTATCCTAGCTAATTACAGCATTTTCTATTTTATCAGCAATGCTACCTAAAAGCTCTTCATTTTCTGCTTCAACCATAATCCTTATTAATGGCTCAGTACCTGATTTTCTTACTAAAATCCTAGCGCCAGTTTCCTTAGTTATTTCGTCAACTAAGTCTGATATCTTAGCAGAATCATAATTTGTGTCACAAAGCCTTACATTTTTAAGAATTTGAGGGTATGGCTTAAATAAATCGCTAATATCAAGGCTATTAAGTCCAGCTTCTACCATTACGCTTAATATTTGAAGCGCAGCCAGTAACCCATCACCTGTATAGGCAAAATCTGAGAGAATAATATGACCAGATTGTTCACCACCTAAATTTATATTATTGTTATGCATTTCCTGCATAACGTACCTGTCGCCTACGGCAGTGCGAATAACTTCTATACCGTAATCGTTTAGGAAGTCTTCCAAAGCCTTATTAGCCATCACAGTAGTAACAATTTTGTTTTGTGTAAGCTTTCCGTTTTTTTTCCAGTTCATAGCAATCAGAGCTAAAATTTTATCTCCATCGATAATTTCACCTTTGCTATCGACAATTATTACTCTATCTGCATCACCATCTAGAGCAATTCCTATATCAGCTTGATTTTCAAGCACTTTTTGAACTAAAAAGCCTGGGTAAGTTGATCCGCATTTTTCATTTATGTTATATCCATTTGGATTATCACCAATAGCTATAACATCAGCGCCTAGTTCCGATAAAATTACAGGTCCTACTGAGTATGCTGCACCATTTGCCGCATCCAGAACTATTTTCATACCAGTTAGTGACATTCTTTTAGGCAGAGTTGCTTTTAAAAACTCTATATATCTTCCGTGTGCATCATCTATTCTTTTTGCCTTACCAAGATCAGATGATCCCGCTAGGTATATCTCCCAGTTATCATTTTCAATTATCCTTGATACTTCTTTTTGCAAATCATCAGATATTTTATAACCATCTGGTCCAAAAATTTTAATCCCGTTATCTTGATATGGATTATGAGATGCTGAAATCATAATACCAACGTCTGCTCTCATAGATTTTGTAAGCATTGCTACTGCTGGAGTTGGGACTGGTCCTAATAAAAACACGTCAATACCACTTGCAATAAATCCTGCTGTTAAGGCATTCTCAATCATATACCCTGATAGCCTTGTATCTTTACCTATTACTACTTTAGCATGCTGCCTGCTTGATTTTTGTGACAACAAGCCAGATAATGCCACAGCTACTTTCATGACAACGTCAGGTCTTAAATTACCAAAATTTGCAACTCCTCTAATACCATCTGTGCCGAATAAGTTCATCTATGTACCTGATAAATAAGAAATTTTAAATATTATTAATTTATAATATACTTCTATTTCACTATTTTTTCAGCCTAATTTAGGTTACATTTTGTTACGATCAAATAAAAAACCCGGGATAAACCCGGGCATTTTATTTATAGTGAATTATGTAGCTTGTGGCTCCGGATCATCACCCATATCACGAGTCACAAATGTAGACTTTTTAGGTGTATAATCATTATCCTGCCTGATGATTTCCTTACCATTTATAAGATCACGTATTTCATCACCTGTCAGAGTTTCATAATCAAGTAGTGCTTTTGCTACCATATGAAGTTTATCAAGATTCTTGGACAAAATGTCTTTAGCAACATCATAACCAGTTTCTACAACAAGCTTGACTTCATCATCAATAAGCTTTGAAGTTTCATCTGCTCTAACCTTAGCAGCTCCGCTTGAACCCCCTAAGTATGCGTCTTGCTGATCACCACCAAAGAAAATTGGCCCTACTTTATCACTCATACCCCATTCTGTTACCATAGCTCTTGCCATACGAGTTGCTTGCTGAATATCTGAAGATGCGCCGCTTGTTACTTTTTCAGTACCAAATATTAGCTCTTCTGCAACACGTCCGCCCATAGCAACAGCAATATCAGCTTTAAGCTTCTCATAGGTTACTGATAATCTGTCATTCTCAGGAAGCCTCATTACTAAACCTAAAGCTCTTCCCCTTGGAATAATAGTTGCCTTATGAATAGGATCAGATGCAGGAGAGTAATATGCAACAATAGCATGACCGCCTTCATGATAAGCCGTAAGCTTTTTCTCATCTTCTGTCATAGCTAGCGACCTTCTTTCCGCACCCATCATAACCTTATCTTTAGCTTCTTCAAACTCAGTCATGGTAACAAGCTTACGATTACGCCTTGCTGCCATAAGAGCTGCTTCATTCACAAGATTTGCAAGATCAGCACCAGAAAAACCTGGGGTACCTCTTGCTATTACCCTTGCATCCACATCTGGCGCGAGCGGTACTTTCTTCATGTGAACACTTAAAATTTGTTCTCTACCATTAATATCTGGCGCTGGCACTACTATTTGTCTGTCAAAACGACCAGGTCTTAAAAGCGCAGGGTCTAATACGTCTGGTCTGTTTGTTGCAGCAAGAATGATTACACCCTCATTTGCTTCAAAGCCGTCCATCTCAACAAGTAACTGGTTAAGTGTTTGCTCTCTTTCGTCGTTACCACCCCCTAAGCCAATACCACGGTGTCTACCAACAGCATCAATCTCGTCGATAAATATAATACATGGAGCGTTCTTTTTACCTTGCTCAAACATGTCACGAACGCGGCTTGCACCAACGCCAACAAACATTTCAACAAAGTCAGAACCAGAAATACTAAAGAATGGTACATTTGCTTCACCAGCAATCGCTCTTGCTAATAAAGTTTTACCAGTACCAGGAGAACCTATTAAAAGTACGCCTTTTGGAATTTTACCGCCAAGAGCCTGGAATTTACCCGGATCCTTAAGGAAATCTACAATTTCTTCTAATTCTTCTTTTGCTTCATCAATACCAGCTACATCACTGAAAGTAACCTTAGCTTTTTCAGAGAGTAATTTAGCCTTAGATTTACCAAAGCCCATAGCTTTACCGCCACCGCCTTGCATTTGTTTCATGAAGAATACCCAAACACCAATTAAAAGGAATATTGGGAACCATGAAAGTAGTATACCAAATAAAGAATTGAATTTGCTTTCATTTGGCACAGCTTCAATTCTTACATTACTTGATTTAAGTTTATCTACAAGATTTGGGTATTCTGGCGCGTATGTGGAGAATCTTGTACCATCTGCCATTCTGCCTTCAATAGTACGACCCTGAATTATAACGCTTGATACCTGACCTTCATCAACTTTACCTAAAAAATCTGAGAAAGCATAAGATGAATATGACCCTGATATACTGCCGCCCTGTATAAAATTGTAAACTCCCGCAAGAGTAAATATTAGCAGCATCCATATAAGGAAGTTTTTAAGAAAGTTGTTCATTGTAATAAACCCAAATTTTTTAATCTATTATATTTATATTAAACAGGCATTTGACATGCAGTGCAACTACAATATGAATTTTAGGTGTAGTTTTAAATTTTTCAAGGCTGTTATGATGGTTTTTTATTTTTTTTCCTAATTTCTTTAGAAATCATTATATCCATTTTACTATTTTTAAATATTAAATTACCAGCGGTAACCGTTTTATTTAAACTTATTTTACTTATAACAGAATCAAGGGTTTTAAGGCGAATATCTGGCTTATCAGTATTTAGATTAGTTATTATTTCCGATATAAGCCTTCTTTTTTCATCTAGGGTAAGCGTCTGGAATATGCATTTATTTACTTTAATTTGCGCAGCACCTTTAAATTCAACAATATGTATGATTTTATTTATATAATTTTCTTCAGCTGAGTCATATGCAGCGCTGATATTTTTAAGAGTCGTTTTTATCGAAGGTAAATCTTGAGCCATATTTTCCAAAGATTTTCTAAGTCTTGACCTAAGATATTTATCACTAAAATTACTTTGGTCATTGCGGTATTCTATTTGATTTTCTTCTAAATAATTCAAAATTTGCTTTTTAGTAGAGTTTATTAATGGTCTGATCAATTTAAATTTTGAAGTTATTGAAGCAGGTTTATATACATTCATACCCTTTAAGCCACTGCCTCTGCCCACTCTTATAAAGAAATTTTCAATAATATCATCTAAATGATGGGCAGTAAAAATATAGGGCGCTTCAATTTTGTCTGCATGTTCAAAAATTAGCTTGTACCTGCCGTCCCTCGCCTCTTCCTGATTTTTAGCAAGCGGCATATCATCCTGCCATTCTAGAGTAATATGATTTATACCTAAATTATTGCAGTATTTTGCTACAAACTCCGCTTCTTCAAACGCTTCAGGTCTTAGCTTGTGATTTACCGTTACTACGTATAGCTGATCGATATTTACCAATTCTTTCATTAAGTTCAGCATAGCCATTGAATCACAGCCGCCTGAAACACAAATGACAAACTTAGTGTCTTTAAAAAACACTTCATTATTAAATATTTTCTTAAATTCTTGTAAAATCATATAAAGGTTTAGCTCGGGATAAAGATCTTCCCGAGCTTATTAAATTTATTTTTTACAACCAAGTTGCTTATATTCTTTCTCTGATTTTTTTCTAATATCAGGATTCATATCAGGGAACCTGTCTTTAAGTTTATCCAGAGTAGAACAAGCTTCTTGTGCTTTATTTAATTTTCCTAATGCAATAGACAATTTAAGTAATGAGTCTGGCGCTCTTTTACCTTTTGAGAATTGTTTATAACCTTTAAGATAATTTATTGCAGCTTTTTCATATTGCTTTTTGGCACTATGCACTTCACCAAGCCAGTAATATGCATTACCAACTAATGGATCATCTTTATATTTTGTAATAAAATTACCTAGCTCTAGTTGCGCTTTATCTAAGTCAGATTTTTTGATCATATCAATGATATTATCATAGCTTTTTCTTTTCTCCGCATCTTCCATAGCCTTTTTATCTGATGGCTCATCAAGTTCAGTTGACTTAATATCACCTTTTTGCTCACCAGGCTTTGCTGATTTATTGACCTGTTCATTTAAAGGTTTCCCTTTAGCATATTGCGTTTCACCTTTTTGATTTGCAAATGCTTCTTCATCATTGCCACTTAAATCCATATGTTCTGCATTTATATCAGACTTTGGATCTAAAGCACTACCATCTGAATGATTAAGATCAACAGGTTTTACTCCACCTTTCTCAAGCTGCTTAAATCTGAAGTCTGTATCTTTACTTAGCATTTCAACTTTATCTAAAAGCTGTTTACTTACAAATTGCGCTTCTTCAATTCTTCCGTTTAAATCTCTTAGCTGCTCTTCAATCATTGAAAGCCTTGATTCCATTTCAGCTACCTGATTTCCTGCAATACCTGTGGTACCCCCAGAAAATTTCGATGGCGCGGCATCACCTGTTCTGTAAAATTGCTTTTGCATTATAGATACATCACGCTCCATTCTATCAATCCGATCGATAAGCTGGGCGTTAACTTGTGATGAGTAATCAGCCGCAAAGCTAGTATTAGAAAAGGCGAATATAGTAAACGCTAAAAAGATTTTTTTCATATTATTTAAATATTTATGTTAATTGTTACATGCAAATTATGTACTTTATACTACAACTTCAGCATATGTATATCAAGGTTCTTTTACAGTCTTTGATTAAAAAATTAAAACTCAGGTTTAAATACCATAAGTAATATTATTACCTGTAGCAAAAACCAGGATCCCCACCATAAAAATCTATTATCTACAAATTTGTGAGATATACCTATTAATGGTATATATAGACCCAAAGCCATTAGTGCGTGTTTAATCCAGAAATCACTATACTCCATGCCTGCAACGTCCACTAAAATAGTACCTGTTGCTATTACACCAAGTAATGCGACTAATAAAGTATATCTTGGAGCTTTCAGATTAATGTTGCTAGCCAAATGCTTAATTTTAGGAAATATCATCATTAAAAATAGTTGTCCGCCAACTAAAATACTGGCAGCTACTATATGTACATATTTTAAGCTACTATATAACATTGATCATACTCTCATAAATTTGTTTAACAAGATCCTTAGACGATGTAAGTCCATAACTTATACGTTCCTTACCTGCTGCCAGCATGTCATCATTGGGGCTTTTAGGAACTATCATAAATCCTGACATTTCTAAAGATTTTATAACGTTATATGCCTGTTTATTATGATCCGCAATAAAAAAGAGGCCACGATCGACCTCTTTAATAGCATCTCTAACAATAGAAAAAATATCTTTAGAAGATTTTTTTTCATTTTTAATTTGCTTCATGTTAAAGTTACCAGATTAATTTTTGGCACTGTTATTGTTTTTGCTTTCTAATTTATCTTCAATTTTTTTTATTCTTTCGATAGCGTTTTCTTTTTTTTCATCAATTTTCTTTTCAATCTGATCTTGTTTTTCTTGCAAATGTTCTTTCTTTTCTTCAGCTTTTTCTGCTATATGTTCTTTTCTTTTTTCTAATTTTTCTTTTAATTTTGCTTTCCTGTCGGCTCTTTGCTGCATTCTAAGTTCTTTATTTTTTCTATTAACTTCATTTATTGCGCCTTTTGCCTCATCCGACAATTTTTCATATATCTCTTTTTTGGTATCGTTTAATTTTTTTACTTCAGCCCTATATGTTTCAACTTCGGTCTTAATATTCTCTGGCTTGCCATTTAGCACTTCTTTTTCAACATCGTTAAATTCAACTGCTACAGCGAGATTACTAATGATTCCGAAACAAATAAAAAGAAAAAATTTCAACATAAATACCTCAATAAAGTTAAAATAGTTAGAAACTGTTGATTTAATTATCAAGTACTTATAGTATAATTAAGTTGTAATTGTATAGTAAAATTTAATTCACTGGTATAAATTATGTCGAATTCAGAAGTGGTCATAGTTCAGGCATTACGAACTGCCGTAGGATCTCTTAACGGAACACTAGCTTCCATAGCTGCATGTGATCTTGGCGCTCACCTTGTTAAAGAAATAGTCAAAAGAGCATCACTTAAGAATGATGAAGTAGATGAAATTATTATGGGTCAGGTTTTAACTGCCGCCCAAGGACAAAATCCCGCAAGACAAACATGCATTAAAGCAGGACTTCATCATAGCGTTTCAGCATGGACTATAAACATAGTATGCGGATCTGGTTTAAAGTCAGTTGGACTTGCATTTGATTCTATCAAAAATGGCAATAGCAAAATTGTTATTTGTGGTGGGCAGGAAAGTATGAGTATGGCTCCACATGCTATTAAGCTTAGAGAAGCCGTGAAATTCGGTGACGCAAAAATGATAGATACCATGGCATTTGATGGGCTTACTGATGCTTTTCATCACTATCCGATGGGCATTACTGCAGAAAACATTGCAAAAAAATGGAATATTTCAAGAAATGAGCAAGATGAATTTGCATTGAATTCACAACTAAAGGCTGAGAAAGCTATTAAAGAAGGAAAGTTTAAAGATGAAATAGTACCTTACGTAATTCCATCTAAAAAAGGTGATATTACATTTGATCAGGATGAATTTCCAAGACTTGGCTCAACTTTAGAGGGTCTTACAAAACTAAAACCAGCATTTGACAAAGAAGGTACTGTAACTGCAGGAAACGCTTCAGGTATTAATGATGGCGCTGCTGCTCTATTAGTAATGACTAAAGAAGAAGCTGACAAAAGAGGGCTTAAAGTTCTTGCAAAAATTAAGTCATTTGCACAAGCAGGCGTTGAGCCTGAAATTATGGGTGCAGGACCAATTTATGCGGTACGAAAAGCTATTGAAAAAGCTGGGTGGAATTTAAACGAAATAGACTTAATTGAATCTAATGAAGCTTTCGCAGCTCAATCTATTTGCGTAATGAAAGAGTTAAATTTAGACGCAAATAAAGTCAACGTAAATGGGGGTGCAATAGCAATTGGGCATCCAATTGGAGCATCTGGCGCAAGGGTTTTAGTAACATTAATCCACGAAATGAATAAACGAGATGCTAAAAAGGGCTTAGCTACATTATGCATTGGTGGCGGCATGGGCGTTGCACTTTGTATTGAAAGGTAACAAATAAATTATTGGGAGGGAAATACTTTAAAATGTCAAGAATAGCAGTAGTAACTGGCGGAACCAGGGGAATAGGAAAAGAAATTGCCAGAACACTTAAAAATGCAGGATATACTGTAATTGCAACTTATAACAGTGACGATGCGAGTGCTGAAAAATTTAAGCAAGAAACAGACATCGGAATTATGAAATGGGACGTTTCAAATTTTGATGAATGCAACAAAAAAGTAAATGAAATTATTGCTACATACGGCAATCATCCTGAAATTTTAGTTAATAATGCTGGAATCACCCGAGATGGAATGCTACACAAGTCTAAATATGAAGACTGGGATTCTGTAATGAAAACTAATTTATATTCCTGTTATAATATGTGCCATGCTGTAATTACCAAAATGCGCGAAAACAATTTTGGTCGTATTGTAAATATCAGTTCTATCAATGCTTTATCAGGTCAATTAGGACAAACAAACTATTCAGCTGCTAAAGCTGGCATGATCGGTTTTACAAAAGCACTAGCAAAAGAAGGGGCTGTTAAAAACATTACAGTAAACGCAATTGCTCCAGGTTATATTGCTACTGAAATGCTTGCTACCATCAAAGAAGAAGTTTTAACCAATATTAAAAGTCAAATCCCAATGGGTAGACTTGGCACACCAGAGGAAGTAGCAAGAGCTGTAGAATTTTTAGTATCTGATAATGCTGGATTTATTACAGGCTCTACTATTTCTATTAATGGTGGACAGTACATGGCCTAAGGAGCTATATGGATATCAAAGCGCCAAAAGAACCAAAAATACTTATTACTAAGCCAAAGTCATTCTTTGTATTAGTTATTGGCGATTATGGCGCTATTTTAGTGTTTGGAAAAGGCAATACACTGGAAATGCGAAATTTTTTCCCAAATACAGATAGCAAATACTTAGATGACCTAAAAGATATAATTTCAGCCGATCCACAAACTCCAGTTTATGTTTTAATCGATGTTTTGGATCAAACATATAACCCTCAATCACTACCAGCTGTAAATGCCTTAAGCATTGGCGGTCTGGTTAAGAAAAGATTGGAAAGAGATTTTCCAGACAATAGCCTCAAAGGCAGCCTCTTTATTGATCGTAATCAAACTGGTAGAAAAGACTGGAACTATTTATTTATTGCAACTCCTTATGCTCCTCCACTTACAGAATGGTTAGAGGCAATTCTTGCTCTTCCAAACAGACTAAAACATATTGGATTGGTACCTGTAGAATCAGAGGTATTTTTTAATAAAGTCAGCAAATTAGTTTACCCTAAGGTTAAGTCACCCTTTAACATTCAAATGCTTGTAATGCATACTAAAGTTGGCGGTATCAGACAGGTAGTCTATAAAAATGGTCGCATTATTTTTAGTCGCTTAATTTCTGTAGAGAATATAGAAGACGACCAAATTGTAGCAGGACAATTTGAACAGGAAATTCAAAACACTTTACAATATTTAACCCGCGCATCTAAATCTACTGAAAAAATTGAAGTTTTTATTATTTGCGGCACAGCGATAAAAACTGCTTTAAGTACCAACAAAGAATTTCATATCTATACGCCCTATGAAATATCTGTACATATGGGTTTTAAAAACGCGGTACTGCCAAATGACAAATTTACCGATGTAATGTTTGGGATGATGTATTGCAATGCAAGACCAGTTTTACCTTTTAGTACTTCTGAAACAAGGCTATTAAATAATCTTTATGTTACACATAAAGTAAGCAAAGCATTATCTGCACTATTTTGTTTTACAATTTTTGCAATATACGCATTATATTTCATTACAACAGAATCGATATCTAATCAGATTGATGCCGATCAAGAAAAATTAGGGTATATAGCAAGAGAAATTGATAGCCGTAAAAAAGAAACTAAAATTGATGAAAGCGAATCAAGAAAAATAATAGAAGTTACATCTATATACAAGACCCTTACAGAGGACAAACTAAACCCCAAGGCAATATTATCAAGAGTTCAAAAAGCTATTAGAAAGGATGCTACAATAAGAAGTTTTGAGTGGAAATCAAACAATATCTCAACAGTTCCTCAAGCCTCCACGCCTAATCCTTTAGGTATGACAGCACTGGAAATCTCTATTAGCGTAAGCTTTATTAATACGGGTAACTCTTACCAGGAGCTATTCAATAATTTTGATAATTTTGTTAAAAATATTGAAAATGAGTTTAAAGAGTACCAGGTTGAATATACTAGAATTAATCAGCAAATTACTTTTCAGGAAAGCAAACAGCAAATCCCTATTAATATTACTTTAAGAGGGCCCAAATCATGAATTTAGAAGATCTTAAAAGTAAACTAAACAGTGATAAAAACGCAGCCGCTAAAAATTCAAATATAACACCTAAACAATTAAAAAATAACAAGATCAAATTGCAGGCTGTGGTATTTTTTATTATTTGTCTATTGCTACTAGCAATATCTCTTGCATCATATAATTATGCATCGCTTTCTAAAGATGAAAAAATCAACAGAGCTAACAGTCTTCGGATTCAAATTATGAATGCACAGCAAGATATGGCTAATTTAGAAAATAGAATTAGAGAATTTGAGGAAATTAAAAAAATATGGGAAAAAATTAAAGGCACGAATATTAAAAGAAACGGACTTGATTTTGATAAAGCACGTTTAGTTATAGCTGAACTTAATAAATCAAAATTTTTACCTGCTCCTGTAAATGTAAATTTATCCCCACCCTCCATGACCGTACATGATGAGAAAAGTTCTATTGGTATTGAAACAAGTGTGATGGATATCAACTTTACAGCTGTAAGTGATGTATATGCTTTAAAAGTTGTAGATATATTTACCGAACAACTACCTGGATATATAAAATACAATAATTTTAAAATAGTTAAGATCAAAGAATTATCTAATGATATAATTGACAACCTAAACAAAGGTTTTTATCCATCAATGATTGAGCTAAGCATGCAGGTTAGGTGGCAGAACTTAAAGGATATAAATAAATGAGGCTATCTTATATAATTTTAATCTTTATAAGCCTAAATCTGGTATATGCAGACGACCAGATCCTTGAAGTTATTACCAAATTAAATTCAGAAAATACCGATCTTGAAATTAACGTTGATGAGCTTTTAAATCCAAATTCTTCTATGCCAAACCAACAAGCTCCCGTTACAGTTAAAGACAGCCCTGCTAGCGACTTAACAGCTCCTAAAATTTCATTACCTGACATCAATACCACAAATAGTAATACTTCCCCTTCTATTAGCGTTCCGACTATAAATATTCCAAGTTCATTACCCGTTACCGAGCCTGCTACTAATGAAACCCCAAAAGCAATAATTGAGCCTGTAATAACAAAAGAATTGCCACCATCTAATATTATTAGCAGCCCTAAATCACCAGGATCTTCAAGTACTGTTATCAATATAGCACCTAAAGCAGAGTCAGAGAATTCAACACCAGAAACCAGGGCAGATCAAATTCAGCCTAGTATTCAAATACCAAAAGCTATAAGTCCGACTTTAGCACCAAAACCCAATGAAAATATTGACGATATTATAATACCTACATCTCCACAACAAGATCTACCCGTCTCTAATACTATAGCAGCACCGAAAGCTGTACCAACTAAGACGACGCAAACAGACAAACCTTCAAATACACCACCTATTTTTGAAGGGTTACTGCCAAAAGAAAATAATAAAAACTCAAAAACGCCCGATAATAAAAACCAGACTTCAGAATATCAGGTAGTTATCAAACCAGAACAGCTTTGGGAAGGTTCATTTATGTTCACTAAAGATGAACAGGATGAAATGTTGATTGCTTTATCTAATTTTATCAGTGGCATGACCAAAATTAAGAGTGATTCAGACACTCCTACTAAAGTAGTAAAAAAGAATAAGGTGAGCTATACAATCACATTAAGATCAATAATGTACATAAATTCTGAAAACTGGACGATTTGGATAAATAATTCAAGGATTTCCAGTAAAGATAAATCTAAAAGCAACAATGAATTCAAAATCCTTAAAGTTGAGCCTAAAAAAATATCTATTGAGCTAGTTCTAAATGATGATATGGATCTGCCAGATATGCTAACATTACATCAGGGTCACGGTCTTTTCACCGCACCTGTAGAATATAGAATTGGCGATAAAAAAGTAAAATTCGATATTAGTCCAAATCAAATCTTTAACTCAAAAACAATGACCATAAATGACTTATAAAATATTAGATATAAAAAATTTAAATAAGAATTTTTATGATAAACAAGTACTTGATGATATAAATTTTGCAATTACATCAGGGCAAATTTGTGCTTTAGTTGGATTAAATGGCATCGGCAAAACTACAATTATTAAATCTATTTTAGGCATTATATTTCCTGACTCTGGCAGTATTTTAATTAAAAATAATGATTATAAAAATTATAGTTCAAGAGATGATATTTTCTATTTACCAGAAAAATTTGCTCCAAATCCGAATCTTACTGCTAGAGAATATATAAACTTTGTTTTGTCTTTTTATAAAGTTGAGTTAAATAATGACAAATTAAACAAACTTATAAAAGACTTTAATTTACCTGAAAACTTTTTAACTTCGCGAATTGGCAAATACTCCAAAGGAATGACCCAAAAACTAGGACTAATAGCCATGGTACTATCTAACCGTAATTTATGGATATTAGATGAGCCAACAAGTGGTCTTGACCCCATGGGCAGGTATGAGCTTAAGAAAGTATTGCTAAATCATGCCAAAAATGGAGGAAGTATTTTATTTAGCTCCCATATTCTTAGTGATGTTGAGGAAATATCTGATCAAGTAGTAATTCTTCATAATACTAAGATTATGTATGATGGCACTGCATCAGATTTAAAGCTAAAATATAATACACAAAACTGCGAAGAAGCTTTCATGAAACTTTGTGGTTATGAGTTAGAATTTAAATAACTTTTAAGAAAACTTAGTGCCATTTCTTTAATATCACAGGGGTTTCCTGTTAAAGGTGAAACAATACAGTTATTTTTTATATAATAGTCCCCTAACCTTAAATCCTTGCTATTTAATCTCCTATCTAAATATTCAATTCGTTTATCTTTTGATATCAATTTATCTTCATCTGACTCTGAAAATTCAAACCAAACTATTGAAGTAACAAAATAACTCCTTTGAATAGCATTTTTTAGTAATCTATATTCTTGATCTGAACAATTCCTACCAAAATATGACCCCAGTAATATTTTATTCTTGTTTTCATCAAAACCATTTACAGCAGCTAAAAACCCAAGATCAGTATATTTATTGTCCCAGGTTGCAGTTGTCCAATCTAAAATTTGCAAATCATTATTTTTGTCTAACATAATATTAGTACGGTTGAGATCTCTATGGCACAGTACTATATTTTCCTTATTTTCAATAATTTGATAACCTTCTTGTATAAATTCTTCATACAATTTATGTACACAAGATGGGTGTGCAACGTCTTTTGCAATAGCTCTTGTATAATGTTTAACTACTCTATCGATGTTATTAGAAGTTTGATTAAGTGATCCTTTAAATTTATGTATTTGTGATAATATATTACCTAATTTATTTATGATATTTATATCATGAAAATCTTTATGTTCTAGAACCCTTCCTTCAATATATTCTATAATTAAAAACCTTAAATCTTTGTCTTCAAATATAATTTTTGATGCAAAACCTAGATTTGCGGCATAATTATGTGCAGTAACTTCAGTTTTTCGGCTATCATAACTATGTTTTGTTTTTAATGGTCTTAGAACATATTTTTTATCCTCAACGCTAATAATATAAAGCTGTATAGAAGACATTCCACCATCAAGTATGCTGATATGAATTTTATGTAAATTATTATCTGATATTGCTTTCAATCCGTTTATTAAGCCAGGCTGCAAATCACTTCTTAGATCTAAAAAACCTTCAGCAGTCCAATTCATTTTTTACTCAACAGCCTCAACTGCTACTACTTCTGGTACATAATACTTTAGCATATTTTCTATTCCGTTTTTAAGTGTAACACTTGAGCTAGGACACCCTGCACAAGATCCGTGAAGGGCAAGTTTTACAACACCGTCTTCGTATCCTCTAAATACTATATCACCACCATCTTGAGCAACTGCAGGTCTTACTTTTTCTTCAATAATTTCAACAATTTGTTTAACTATTTCGCCTTCTTCGCCGCTATAGTTATTGGTAATCTCGTTAGCTTCGTTGAAAGTAACCTGCTGACCTTTGGTGAAAAAGTCCATAATAGTTGCTATAATAAGCGTCTTAAGGATTGTCCAGTTTTCTTCTGGCTTTTTGCTTACTGTTACAAAATCTGCACCTAAATAAACAGAAGTAATTCCATCTATATCAAATATTTCCTTAGCTAAATTGCATTTCTCTGCATCCTGTTTTGATGAGAATGACATCGGAGATGATGTAACCTCAATGCCTGGATTAAATTTAAGTGTTTGTGGATTTGGTGTATCTTCAACGTTTATAAGCATAACATAACCTAAAACTAAATAATTTAGTTTGTAAATATCATACTCTACTATTTTAGTAAACTATTATTATGATCTAATGATTAAAGATCCCCATGCAAGACCGCCACCAATTGCAGTCATGAGAATATTTTGATTTGATTTTAGCATTCCTGCTTTTTTTGCATGATCTAAAGCAAGTGGAATGGTTGCAGCAGAAGTATTTGCATGTAGATCAACAGTTTTTATAACTTTTGAATCATCAATGCCAAGTTTTTCTCCTACGCTATTGATAATTCTGATATTAGCCTGATGAGGTACAAACACATCTACATCACCAATAGATAAATTAGCTTTATTCAAACACTTACTCACTGAAGACGACATTTTTTCAACTGCGTGCTTAAATACTTCCGTACCTTTCATGGTAAGATAATTTGAACCTTTATCCTGATAAAAACTTGCTGTAGTTCTTAATATCTCTAAATAATCACCATCCGATCTTAAATCAGACGCTATAATGCCCTTAGTATTATCATTTGAACCTGATAAAATAACTGCACCCGCTCCATCACCAAACAGCACGCATGTAGCCCTATCTTCCCAGTTAACAATCTTAGACATCGTTTCAGTACCAATAACCAAAACGTTTTTAACATTATTATTTTTAATTAATGCATCAGCAATTGTAAGTGCATATATAAAACCAGAGCAAACTGCCTGAACATCAAAAGCAAAAGCATTTTTTGCCCCTATTTTTGATTGTATAATGGTTGCCGTTGAAGGAAATGTAAGATCAGGAGTAGTTGTTGCTACAATTACTGCATCAATTTCGCTAGCTTGAATCCCAGCATCTTTTAATGCAAATTCTGCAGCTTTAGCACCTAAATCTGAAGCATATACTTCTTTTTCTGCAATGTGACGCTGTTTTATTCCGGTTCTGGTTTGAATCCACTCATCATTCGTTTCAACGACTTTTGCAAGATCTATATTGGTCATAATTTTTTCAGGAAGAAAACCGCCAATACCTTTTATAATAGAACCTATTGTCACTTTGCTACTCTAGTAATCCATGTATATTTATTGAAGAATCTAATGCTTCTGTAAGCAAACTATTAATTTTTGATTTTGCAAGATTTGCAGCAACACCTATAGCATTTGCATTTGCAATTTCATCAGCAGAACCATGGCTTTTAACTACTATTCCGTCAAGACCAAGTAACATCGCACCGTTATAATATCTGTGATCCAAGCGAGAAAATGTATTTTTGATACTTTTTTTAGCAAATAAGTAACCAATTTTTGCTAAAATAGAGCTTTCAAAACTTTGTTTTAAAAATTCTCTGCATAACTTCGCCGTACCTTCTGCTGTTTTAAGCGCAACGTTTCCTGTAAAACCATCTGTAACAATAACGTCGACACTGCCTTTTACAATGCCGTCACCTTCGACGTAACCAACGAAATTAATTAAATCTTTGCATTCTCTAATCATTTGAGATGCAAGTTTAATGGTATCACTACCTTTTATTTCTTCAGATCCAACATTTAAGACAGCAACTTTAGGCGAATCAAGTCCAAGTATTATTTTAGCAAAATTTGAACCCATTAGAGCAAATTGCATTAGTATACTTGCCGAGCAGTCAATGTTTGCCCCCATATCAAGTAAAATTGATTTTCCCGATACTGTTGGAATAATGCCTGCAATGGCAGGTCTTTCAATAGAACTTAGCATTCTAAGGATAACCTTTGAAAGTGCCATGAGTGCGCCAGTATTACCAGAAGATACTACGGCATGCGAAATACCAACTTTTACATCTTCAATAGCAAGCCTCATACTTGAGCGTCTTGCATTTCTGATAGCATAAGCGGGAGTATCATTAGATGATACAATTTCATCAGTATGAATTATTGTATAACGGTTTTGAAGACTACGATGTCTTCTGCATTCAGGAAGAATTTTAGTTTCATCACCAAACATTCTAAAATGTATGTCATGATTCTTTTCTGCAGCAATTGCAGCGCCAGAAATCATAGATTTATATCCATGATCTCCACCCATAACGTCAAGGGCAATAACTAATGTGTTATTAGAGCGCTGCATTTATTCAGTAATCTTTTTAATGATTATGATCTTCATGATCGTTATGATTATTACTATCATTTTGATCATTAGAATCATCTTGTTTTTTTGTATTTTTAATAAATACTTGTCTACCTTTATAGTATCCATCTTTTGTCATATGATGTTGATACTGAAGTTCACCTGTTGTTTGGTTTTCAACAACGCCTGCAATAGCGATTGCGTCGTGTGATCTTCTCATACCTCTTACAGAGGGACTAGTCTTTCGTTTAGGAACTGCCATGATAAAACCTTTGATTATTTAAAATATATAGTTTAAAACAGTGTAATACATAATGCATTTTCTTCAATTTTGCAATTTATTTTTACACAAAACCGTAATTAGTTGAATTTTATGATAAAAATTAATACCTTATTCTTAGTATCTACCCTTCTTATTAGCTCCTGTATTAAAAATACGCATATTTCTGGCGCAGCCTCTAATATATCTGTTGCTCAGGAGCTACCAAATTTATCTAAAGATGAAGTTATTAATAAACTTGGCTCCCCAACTGTTATTAATTACAAATTTGGCGAAACATGGGCATATATATCTGATGTATATGAAAAAAAGGCTTTTCTACACAATAAAGTTACAAAACAAAACGTTTTAATAGTTAAATTTAATGGCGATAAAGTATCTGATGCTAAATATTATGGCGAAGAGGAACTTAAACCTGTAAAATACTCAAAGCTTTCAACTCCATCATTTGGAGATGACACAACTTTACTTAAAGAAATGTTCTCAAACCTTGGCAGATTTAATGTTAGAAAAGGAAATCAGACAAAATAGATTGCCTTTCCCTGTAATTAATTACTGTCCGAATTTAGATAAAACATCCGCTATAGGAAGCGGGTCATATACGGCATTATCTTTGTCTATAAAAGATTTTTCAAATCTATCTTCCGCGGCTTTTAAACCCTTTTCTTCCATTTCCTTTTCATAAGAACTCCATTGAGAGCCATGAGCAAGCGCAATTTTACCCTGTTTCTGAACCGCAATATTTGCTTTAGCACCGTTTAGAAACTTTTTATGTACCTGGGAAAGCGACCTTATAGGATATTCAGTCATATGAATACCTAAAGTATTGCCTGCAGTGTAACTTAATGATTTGAATATTTTAGTTTTTTTACCTAAAACATTTGACCAGTTTTTAGTGGCAAAATGATTACCCTGCTCAATTACTATATCTTTATGCGCCCTTACTGCAACTTTACCAAGCCTTACTTTAAAAGCATTTTCTCTAAATTTTATGTTGTCGTAAAAAGGCGTAGAATCAATTTTTGAACCTTTTACTACATGATGTCTAGCGCATAATATTTGAATAGCATCAATATTTGCAGCTACTTTATTTAAAGCTTCGCGTAAATCTTTAGTAGGCACTATAAATTCATCAGCATCAATCGGGAATATCCACTCTACTTCAGACCATATGCTTGAAGCAAATTTATAAGTCCCTGTCATTTTCCTGCTTTGAATATACTCAAATATTGGATCATTAATAATAATTACCGTAGCTGTATCTTTTACTTTTTCTTTAAACTTGCTGATAAGATCTAAAGTTTGGTCACTTGAATTATTATTCAAAATTATAAACTTCCTGAAACCAATGCTATAATGCCAAACCAGATTCTCAAATATAATATCATCTTCGTCTTTAACCATGCCAATATAGGCAATATTATCTATGCCTTTCTCATTAAATACGGGTACCATTTTCTCTGAAATATTAACTTCTGCGTTTTGAGCGGCAGCATTTTTAATAGAATATTTTTTATAATTCAATACCATTACCAAAGCTATAGCAGCAAGACTAATAAAAATAGTCTTAAACTTTTTATTCATAGATTTGTTTCCTTGAAGATTTCATTTTAAACTAGTGTTTATATATATAATATCTAACTAATTTGCAAAGAATACTTGCGTGATAAAGTAATTGAAGCAAAGAATTAGTATAGATGAGCTAACAACTGCGTTAGTGGTTGCAACCCCTACACCTTGCGCACCTTTACCTGAATTAAAGCCATGGTAGCATCCCATAAGCGCAACAATAAAACCAAATACCGATGCTTTCACAAGCCCTGATATAACGTCCATGCTTTCTAAATACATAAATGTATTTTTTAAGTATGATACTTCAGCAAAGCCTAAATTATAAACAGCCACAGCATATCCACCAAAAATTCCAATAATATCAGCTATTAATACTAATATTGGCAAAGTAATGCTTGCAGCCAAAAGCTTTGGAGAAACTAAATAATATATAGGATTAGTAGATAAAGTTTGAAGCGCATCGATTTGCTCTGTAACCTTCATGGTTCCAATTTCCGCAGCAATAGACGCCCCTACTCTTCCTGATACCATAAGACCTGCCAGAACCGGTCCTAACTCACGTGTTATTGATAGTACTACGATTGTAGCAATTGTACTTTCAGCTGAAAACCTTGATGATCCTATGTAAGTTTGTAATGCTAGAACGGCACCTGTAAAAATTGCAGTTATTCCTACTACTGGCAAAGAATAATAACCTATTTCCATTATCTGGCGTAAAAATACCTTTGGGTAAAATGATTTCAGGTTAAACCAGCCATATACACCAGTAACCATAAATACAACAACCCTTCCGACTGCTGTAAAAATATCTAAAGTTTTAGCGCCTATTAATCTACAAATGTTTTTCATAATTATTTCCTTACATACTCACGAATCATTCTGCCGCCAAGACGCGCAAATAATTCTGAACTTGAAGTTCCAGACTGCACCAAAATGTCATGAAAATCAATATTTTTACCAATCAACTCTACAAAATTTCCTAATGCCAAAAATTCATCAGGTACATTTGTTACATCTATCGTTACTAAATCCATAGAAATTTTACCAATTACAGGCAAATGGTAACCCTCATAATATACCTTAGATATATTGCCAAAAAGCCTCATATAACCATCTGCGTATCCAATTGCTAAAGTTGCAATTTTTGAACCTTTTTTAGCTATATGGCTTGCGGCATATCCTACAGGAGAGTCTTCTTCAATTTTTCTAATTTGGATAATAGGAGCATATATACTTACAGCAGGTTTTAAGCTTTCAGGGAGCGCTGCATATTTATTGGGTCCATAAAGCGCCCTCCCCACCCTTATCATATCAAAATAATATTCATTACCAAGCGACATACTAGGTGAATTAGCAAGACTAAGTTTTGCGCCTTTAAAATATTTAGCAGCTTGCTTAAACTTTTCTATTTGCTGAAGATTCAGCTCACTATTTTTATTCTCAGCATATGATAAATGCGAAAGCACCAGAGTCACATCAAGCAAATGACTATCTATATTATCCCTTAGTTTCTTTGCACTATTTATATCAAAACCAAGCCTGTTCATACCGCTATCAAAGTGGATAGCACATCTAAGCTTTTGACCTATTTTCTTCGCATAATTTTGCCAGATATCTAATTGATAAAAATCATTAAGCACTGGAATTAGATTATTTTGATATGCAATTTCTTCCTCACCTTCCATAATTCCATGAAAAACAAAAATATTAGAGGAATCACTTAATGTTTGTCTGGCTTCCATACCTTCTATTATAAATGCCACAAAAAAATTGCTGCACCCAGCCTCTTCCTCTAGCATTTTACTTATTCTTGCCTGACCAAGACCATATGCATTAGCCTTAATAACGGCAGCTACTTCTTTACCATCTATAGTTTCTTTACAAACATCGTAGTTATGCTTAATAGCATTAAGATCTACTACTAATTTTGGCAGCGATTTATTACTAAGCACCTTCATATTCTGAATAGCCCCTTTCTTCATTATGATCAGCAAACCTTGTAGTATTTGAGCTAAACTTAAGCGTTACATTCCCGATAGGACCATTACGCTGTTTTGCGATAATAATCTCGGATAAATTTTTCACTCTTGCAAGTTTTGCCTCTATTTCTGGGCTTGGACTGCCATTATACTTACGCTCTAAATAATAAGAATCACGGTAAATAAACATTACAACGTCAGCGTCCTGCTCAATACTTCCCGATTCCCTAAGATCTGATAGCAAAGGTCTTTTGTCTTCCCTTTGTTCTACAGCACGCGAAAGCTGAGATAATGCAATAACTGGAATATCAAGCTCTTTAGCAATAGCTTTTAGTCCTTGGGTAATCTCTGAAATCTCCTGAACCCTATTACCTTCATTATTAGAGCTTCCCCTCAGTAACTGAAGGTAGTCTATAAATATCGCGCCAACGTTATGAACTCTTTTCATACGTCTTGCTCTTGTTCTAAGGGCTGAAATTGATAATGCAGGTGTATCATCAATATAAAATGGGTTTTGAGATATTTCCTTACAAACATCTGATATTTTGGCAAAATCGTATTGCGATACCGTACCATTCCTTAACGTTGCCGCATCAATTCCCGATACCATAGATAAAATCCTAGAGGTTAGCTGCTCACCTGACATCTCAAGAGAGAAAAAGCCAACAGATTTAGGTTTACCATCTTCATCTGGGTTATTTCTAAAAAACAGGCACGAATTATATGCCATATTAATAGCAAAGGCTGTTTTACCCATAGATGGCCTTCCCGCTAAAATCAAAAGATCGGATCTTTGAAGACCTGCGAGTATTTTATCTAAATCCCTAAAACCAGTTGATACACCTACTACGTTCTCTTTATTATTGATAGCAAATTCAATCTTTTTAAGCGACAATTCCATTGCCTTTTTATAGTGCATAGCACCAGTTTCGCTATGACCACTAGATGCAAGCTCAAAAAGCCTTTGCTCACACATTTCTATTTGAGTTGAAGCCTCATTCTTTCCTTCATACGCGCCATTTATCGTATCTTCCGAAATACGGATTAAATCACGTTTTAAGGCAAGATCATATATAAGCTTGGCATAGTCAGATATATTTAAAACAGTACTTGAAAGCGCAACCAGCTGGTTTAAATAAGCGTTACTGTCACCATTTTCAAAGGCTTGGTCATTATCTAGGTAATTTTTAAGGATTACAGGGGTAACGTACAGCCCTCTATCAATGAGTGACAGGACAGTTTCATATATTTTACGGTGAACTGGCACATAAAAATGGTCAGCAGTTAAATATTCACCAAACTTATTGATAGAGTCATTATCATAGATTAAATGACCAAGAACTATCTGCTCAGCCTCAATATTGTGGGGTACTACTCTAACATCTGCCATTGATTTATATACATTTGAAAATTGTTATGGCTGATTATAGCTGGTTTATATAATTTGGTCTATATAAGGCTTGAAAAAAATTTATGTCCTTACTTTTTAACTAAAATAATTCCATTAGTTTTTATTCCTCAACAAATTTATCTGCAAACCGAGAGGCTCTATCAAATATCTGATTTTGAAATGATTTGTAATTTCTAACGTTTTCCGTGTTTGGTTCCTTTGTCGCTTTTGCTAAAAGTTCATTTCCTAATTCTCTAATCTGCTGATCTGACATTCCTTCAATATTAATTAACGGATTTCCATCTTTATCATTTAATTCTCCTGATTCTTCAACAAATTTATCCGCAAATTCAGAGGCTTTAACTAACATTTCTTCCACTTCATTTTTTTGATAATTTCTATAAAAATCATTTGCAAAAGCATCTGAACCTATAAATACTAGCATTAAAAATAATATTTTCATAAACAACCATATTTCAATTAAATTATTGTTTAAATAATCAAGCCAAAATACAACTGTCAATTAAAAATCTACCTAATATATACCCTAAAGCTGAAAATAACACCCATTTTTAATCTCTTAAACTTCCTAAATACTAGAATGTAATGCAGAAGTGGATAATTAGAAATATTTTATCTATTGACTAGATATGCTTATTTGAAGAATAAGCTTTATCGAAACCTTTCAGCCAATGATCTGTTTCTTTATGTGCTTTGAATACTATGTAATCCTTACCTTCTATTTTGTTTTCGAAATATTTACCATAAGCTTTCTTCTTTTTATTATACGAAAATAAAATATCAAATATATTGGAAAAAGTTTTTGTAAAACTTTCACAATTACCATTACATACCGACTCTCTTTTCATAATATTATGTATCATACGCTTTAACGCCCCATACATACATCTCATTATACTATAATCAAGCCAAATTACTGTATCACAGTTATCCCATAAAAGATTTTTTAGTTTTGAACTATTACCGCTAAATACCCATGTTTCCTTATCAATCACGTTACTTATAAGCTTAATAAAATCTTCAGTTTTGCGCTCTTGCCAACTAGGAAGCCAATAGTAGTCGTCTATATCATATGCATCTATATTTAATTTACTACCCAGCTCTTTGGCCAAAGTAGTTTTCCCACTTCCGCTATGTCCTATTATGAAAATTCGCTTCATGAATAATCTGCTAGTCTCTTGATTTTACCGTTTTCAATCTCAAAAATTGACACTCCTCTTAGGTCTATTTTAGAATCGTTTATTAGAATACCCTTAAAGATAATTTCTGCCACAGCATGATTGTCTCCAGTATACAGATTTATTATCTGCTGCTCTTTAGTGCTAAAAATCTCCTTAGATTTTTCAACTAATGACTTCAGTTCATCTTTTCCAGATATTTTGAGGATACCGTTAGAATTCGAAATATTTTCAAATATACAGTCTGTCGCAAACAAATCTAACATTTCATCAATGCGAAAATTATTATAACATTCAATATATTCAGAAATTATTTGCTCTAGATCCATTTTTTACCTTTTTTACAGATATAAAAAATGAAATTTTGGAAAAAGTCAACAAAAGGGCTTGAGTATTACGTCCAAGCCCCTTTTTTATAATTAAGCCTTTAAGTTATCAAGTGCAAAGTCCCAGTTAACCAGGTGCTCAATGAATGTTGTGATGTAGTCAGGGCGTCTGTTTTGGTAGTCAATATAGTAAGCATGCTCCCAAACGTCTATTGTAAGAAGCGCTTTCTCACCGTTTGTAAGCGGAAGCTCTGCATTACCAGTCTTACGTACCTTTAATTTTCCTTCAGAATCAACAACTAGCCATGCCCAGCCACTACCAAACTGAGTTGTTGCAGCTTGCTTAAATTCTTCTACAAATTTCTCATATGAACCAAAATCACTTGCAATTTTATCCATAAGCTCGCCAGATGGTCTGCCGCCACCGTTTGGCTTCATAGAATTCCAGTAAAATGTGTGGTTCCAGATTTGAGCAGCATTATTAAATAATCCTACAGTTTCTTGCTTACCTGCTGATTTCATAATAATTTCTTCTAAATCAAGGTTTTGGAAGTCTGCCTTGTCTTTGAGCAAATTATTTAAATTTGTAACGTAAGCATTGTGGTGTTTGCCATGGTGGAAACTAAATGTGTTTGCGCTTAAATGTGGCTCAAGTTTGTTTGCATCAAATGGAAGGCTAGGAAGTACAAATGTACCTGCTGGTTGATTAGCAATTTTATTGCCATGTTTTAATTTAGTCATAAGAACCTCTCTTTGTTAAAAAAGGCCAAATTTAAAATTCAGCCTTTCATTTTCTAGTTAAAATAAATCCTTGATTTTATTAAAAAAACCTTCAGATTTTGGGCTTGATTCATTTTTAGACTGATTATTAAATTCTTCAAGCAATTCTTTTTGTCTGCTTGTTAAATTCACTGGAATTTCTACGTTCACTGTAATGATCATATCCCCACGAGTCTTTGACTTCATAGCTGGCATTCCCTTGCCTCTAAGCCTTAATTTATCACCATACTGAGTTCCAGCAGGAATTGTAAGACTTACTAAGTCGCCATCAATTGTTGGAACTTCTATAGTGCCGCCAAGAGCTGCAGTTACAAATTTAAGCGGAATGTTGCAATATAGGTTATTGCCGTCTCGAGTAAATAATTGATGATCCTTAATAGATACAAATATGTAAAGGTCACCCGAAACGCCGCCTCTAACTCCAGCCTCACCTTCGCCAGATATCCTGATTTTAGATCCGTCTTCAACGCCTACTGGGATGTTTACAGATAGCGTTCTTTCTTTCTGGTATCTTCCTTCACCATGACATTTCTTACATGGGTCTTTAATCATTTTACCAGAACCATTACATGTATGACATGTACGCTCTACAGTAAAGAATCCTTGCGATGATCTAATACGACCAGAACCATGACATGTTGAACAGTTTGTAGTACCTTTTTTGCTTGCGCTTCCTGTTGAGTCACATGAATCACATGATACATAAGTTCTAAATTTAATAACTTCTTGCTTGCCGTTTAAAACGTCTTCTAACGTAATATTTAAGTTATATCTTAAATCTGAACCACGTTGCCTGCCATCATGGTTGTGTGATCTTCCGCCACCCATAAAGTCGCCGAAAATATCACCAAAAATATCCGAAAAGCCCGAACCATGGAAATCAAAGCCTGATTGACCGAAACCACCGCCGCCAAAGCCACCAGGACCACCGCCTCCACCATTTGAGAATGCTGAGTGACCAAACCTATCGTATGCGGCGCGCTTTTGCTCATCTTTTAAAACGTCATAAGCTTCGTTTACTTCTTTAAACTTTGCTTCTGCTTCTTTATTTCCCTGGTTTTGATCTGGGTGATATTTCATAGCAAGCTTACGGTAAGCTTTCTTAATTTCATCCGCAGATGCAGTTTTAGAAATACCAAGGAGTTCGTAATAATCTTGTTTGCTCATAGTTTTTTAAATACCAAAGTGGTGCATAAGGTTTTTAGCCTTTTATACACCACTTTTATTAAGTTTTACTTATTACTTATTTTTGTCGTCTTTGATTTCTTCATATTCAGCATCAACAACTTTTTCATCATTTGCATTTGAAGAAGCACCTGTATCTTCTGTTGCAGCTGCGTCAGTTTGCTGATTCTTATAAATATGTTCACCAAGTTTCATTGAAGACTGCATAAGTTTATCAGTTGCAGCTTTAATGCTTTCAGCATTTTCACTATTTATAACTTCTTTAAGTGATGCAATATCTGCCTCGATTTCAGATTTCACCTCACTCGGAACACTTGCTTCATGCTCTTTTAAGCTTTTTTCTGTCGAGTATAAAAGGCTATCAGCATGGTTCTTAGCTTCAACTGCTTCTTTACGAGCTTTATCTTCACCAGCATATTGCTCAGCTTCTTTAACCATTTTTTCAATGTCAGCATCAGATAAACCACCACTTGCCTGAATCTTGATTTGCTGCTCTTTACCGGTTGCTTTATCTTTAGCAGATACTTTTACTATACCGTTAGCATCAATATCAAATGTTACTTCAATTTGCGGCATTCCTCTCTGAGCTGGCGCAATACCCTCTAAGTTAAACTGACCTAGAATCTTGTTTTGTGCAGCAATTTCTCTTTCACCCTGGAATACTCTAATTGTTACAGCTGTTTGGTTATCTTCTGCTGTAGAGAATACCTGGCTTTTTGTTGTAGGAATTGTTGTATTTCTGTCAATAAGCCTTGTAAAGATACCACCAAGAGTTTCGATACCAAGTGAAAGTGGTGTTACGTCGAGTAATAATAAGTCTTTTACGTCACCTTGTAATACACCACCCTGAATCGCAGCACCAATTGCCACTACTTCGTCAGGGTTTACGCCTTTGTTTGGCTCTTTACCGAAGAATTCTTTAACTTTATCAATTACTTTTGGCATTCTTGTCATACCACCAACGAGAATTACTTCGTCGATTTGGCTAGCAGATAATCCTGAGTCCTGGATAGCTTTACGGCAAGGCTCAATTGTTCTTGTAATTAAATCATCTACTAATGACTCAAACTTTGCTCTTGTAATTTTCATATTGAGGTGTTTTGGACCACTAGCGTCTGCTGTAATATACGGAAGATTAATTTCTGTATCAAGTCTGCTTGAAAGTTCAATTTTAGCTTTTTCAGCAGCTTCCTTAAGTCTTTGCAATGCTAAAGGATCTTTCTTAATATCAATGCCAGATTCTTTTTTGAATTCATCAACCATATGCTCTAAAAGTCTCATATCGAAGTCTTCACCACCAAGGAATGTGTCACCATTTGTAGATTTAACTTCGAATACGCCATCACCAATTTCTAAAATAGAAATATCGAATGTACCACCACCAAGATCATATACTGCAATTGTCTTGTTTCCTTGTTTATCAAAACCATAAGCAAGAGCTGCTGCTGTTGGTTCGTTGATAATTCTGAGAACCTCTAAACCCGCAATACGACCAGCATCTTTTGTAGCTTGTCTTTGAGCATCGTTAAAGTATGCAGGAACTGTAATTACAGCTTTTGTAACAGTCTCACCTAAGAAAGATTCTGCTGTTTCTTTCATTTTTGTTAAAGTGTAAGCACTAATTTGGCTTGGTGAGAATTTTTCGTTATTTACTTCTACCCACGCATCACCATTATCAGAAGATACGATATCATATGGTACTAAACCTTTATCTTTTTCTGTAAGCGGATCATTATAACGTCTACCAATAAGTCTTTTTACTGCAAAAATAGTCTTTTTTGGGTTTGTTACAGCTTGTCTTTTAGCTGGGTCACCAATAATTCTTTCACCAGAATCTGTAAAGGCTACAATAGATGGTGTAGTTCTTCTACCTTCACTGTTTTCTATTACTTTTGGATTTTTACCGTCTAGGATTGCAACGCAAGAATTTGTTGTACCTAAGTCAATACCAATAATTTTACTCATAATATTTACTACCGTTTTTAAAAGTTTTTCTTTCGATACTATAGATATAAGTATATTTAAAACGAATTCAATAGCTGAAAATCAAATTTTCTGAAAAATCTAGGTAAATCAATGACTTGATATTATTTATTCTCTTCGTAAAAAAGAAAAACCCTTACAGAATATGCTCTGTAAGGGTTTTTCTTTTTCCAATATGAGGAATTATGATATTAATCCTGATCATCCATATCAAAATCCCCTAAATCGTCTATCCTGTCATCATCTCTATCATGATCTCTGTCATCTTTCTTACTGTTCTTTACATTTAAGAAACCTGAAAGTTTACGCGCTCTTGAAGGATGCTTAAGCTTTTTAAGGGCTTTTGCTTCAATTTGCCTGATACGCTCCCTTGTTACTGAGAACTGGTGACCTACTTCTTCCAAAGTATGGTCTGTATTCATACCGATACCAAAACGCATTCTTAATACTCTTTCTTCACGCGGTGTAAGAGAAGCAAGAACTTTTGTAGTAATTTCACGTAAATTCGAGTGAATAGCAGCATCTAAAGGCAATACGGCATTTTTATCTTCAATGAAATCGCCAAGTGTACCGCCATCTTCGTCACCGATAGGGTTTTCTAAGCTTACAGGTTCTTTAGCAATTTTCATTACTTTACGTACTTTTTCTACAGGAATAGAAAGCTTTGTAGCGATTTCTTCAGGTGTTGGTTCTTTACCAATATCATGGAAAATTTGCCTTGAAGTACGGATAATTTTGTTAATTGTTTCAATCATATGTACAGGAATACGGATGGTTCTAGCCTGATCCGCAATAGACCTTGTAATAGCTTGCCTAATCCACCATGTCGCATATGTTGAGAACTTATAACCACGTCTATATTCGAATTTATCTACCGCTTTCATAAGACCTATGTTCCCTTCCTGAATAAGGTCAAGAAACTGAAGTCCACGATTTGCATATTTTTTAGCAATCGAGATTACAAGCCTTAGGTTAGCCTCAATCATCTCTTTTTTAGCTTTGTTAGTAGTACGCTCACCTTTTTGCACGGTATTTACAAGGTTTTTAAACTCTGTAATATTCATACCTACTTCTTTAGCAATACCAACAATACTTTCGTAAGTAGCCTCTAGCTCTTTAATATGATTTTCAACCAAAGCTGACCAGCCTTTTTCTTTCGATTTCACAGCCTCTTCAAGCCATGTAAAATCCATTTCATTGCCCATATAGCGCTTGATAAAGTTTTTACGATCAACTTTTTCAGATTCCGCAAGCCTTAAAAAGTTTGTTTCAATACCGATAAGCTTTTTATTGTAAGAGTAAAGTGTATCTAGCATCTCCTGAATTCTTTTATGATTCAGTCTTATTTCTTTAAGATGAGATAAAAGCTCTTCTACTGACTTCTTATGCTTTTTCTCATCAGATGCTGCGGAAGGCTTTTTACCTTTTGACTCACCAACAATAGCTTTAAGCTTTTTCATTTGATGCTCTAGGATTTCCTCAGAAACTTTTGCTATTTTGCTAAAATGCTCAAGCACTCCAGGAAGCATTTCCCTTTCCATATCCGAAATAGTAGCCGTTACGCTATCTTCTTCAACCTCATCAAAATCATCAAAGTCATCGGTTGGATTTTCTGCATCTTCTTCAGTATCTTCCTCAAAATCATTGGCTTTTTCATTAAATTCTTCTGTAACGCCATGCGTTGCGTCCAAATCTATAATCTCCCGTAGCAAAATTTTCTCATGCGCAAGATCCTGGTACCAGGAAATAAATGTTTTAAGCGCAACAGGCGTTTCGCAAAGGGCAAGCATCATTGTTTCCTTACCTTCTTCAATACGCTTTGCTATTTCAATTTCGCCTTCACGTGACAGTAGCTCTACGCCACCCATATCACGAAGATACATTCTTACAGGATCGTCGGTTCTTAAACCATCACTATCTTCTTCGTACACCTCGTCTTCAGCTTCAGCGTCTTCCTCATTGTAGTCACCGCCTATTGCCAGACCTTCTTCGTCATCACCATCGTCAACGATTTCGATTCCTGCTTCAGAAAGAGTAATAAGTGTATTATCAATTTGATCAACAGATAAACCATCACTAGGAAGCATATCATTTAACTCATCAAAGGATAAACTGTTACCCTGAGCCTTTCCTTTTAAAACTGCTTTTTTAACATTACCTTTTAGGCTTGAATCCTCACTAGATGATTCATTTTCAAAATTTTTAATTTTTTTGGTCATATATTATTAATTATGGATAATTGAATGGTTGACACTATATTCATCGTTATATAATCTTATATTTATATTTTTGTTTTACAAGCATTATCATGCTTTCCCCAAATAAAAACGGGTATTTAAATGCTATTTATCTCTGCTTTTTATTATTTTTCAATATGGTGCATACTCTCAGGCGACCCTGATACAACCATGTTAATTACAGGATTCATTGCATCCTTAACAATTTCATACCTAGTTAACAGAGACACAGAACAAGGAAAAATTAAATTTTTGAAATTTCTTCAATATTCTTTCTGGCTGACAAAAGAAGTGAGTAAAAGTTCGTTAACTACAATCAAAATTATTTTAACAGGCAAAATCAGACCATCATTTGAAAAAATTGAGATTTCCAATATATCGGAACTTGGTCATACAATTTTTGATAACTCTATTACCTTAACACCTGGTACAGTTTGTATTTCAGATAAAAATAATAATGTTTTAATTCATGCATTACACACTGATTTCCTTCATGACATAAAATCTGGCTTATTAGAACATAAAATGCGAGAAACAGTAAAATAATGAATGTATTTGAATTTTATATATTACTTGGTTCAATAATTTTTATGGTTATATCATTTGCATTATTGCTTGTCAGAGCAGCAAATGGCCCCACAGTATTTGATAAGCTTTTAGCAATAAATTCTATTAATAGCAAAATCAATGTAATGCTAATTATTTTATCTATTTTTTCCAATAATCAGTCATTTATAGATATTGCCTATGTTTATGCACTTACCAGTTATATAGCAATGTATTCAATACTTAAATTTATTAGAAATCGTAATCTGGATGTTAAAGAATGATTATTAGCCTTATAGCTTATATTTTAATAATTATTGGCAGTTTAATTTGCTTATTAGGATCTATTGGCGTTATCCGCTTCCCTGACTTTTTTACCAGACTTCATGCAGCTGGGGTGATTGACAGTTTCGGAGTTGTCCTGATAATGATAGGACTTGCTATACTATCGCCTTTAGTTCCTGCACTTAAAATTTTAATGATAGCTTTTTTTATCTTTCTTACCGCACCTACCAATACTCACTCCTTGGCAAACAGTGCATTTTTATATAAAAAACAGTCAGCAGAGCCAAAATTATGAATCTAGTATTCCCAGAACTTATTCAGGACATTATTATCTATTCAATGCTATTTTTTTTAGTAGTTATTGCAGTGATGGTTATGCGATCAAATAACCTGATAACAAAAATCGCTTTAGTGTCTGGATTCAGCCTGATTATTACATTTATATACACTTTACTAGATGCACCCGATGTTGCGCTCACCGAAGCTTCAATCAATGCGGCAATAGGAACTGTGCTACTTATTGCCGGAACAATTAAAGGTAAGTTTAGTTCTAGAAGCCAAAAATACAATCAGCTGTTAGGTTTTATAGCCTGTACATTATTTGCCATAGCCTTAATATATGGTATTAAAGATATTTATGATTTTTCCGATCCTAACTCACCTGTATTTGGCGAAACATACCAGTATTATATTAACAATACCGAAACTGAAATTGGCATCCCAAGTTTTGTAGCAGCAATTCTTGCAAGTTACCGTGGTTTTGATACAATGTGCGAAACTTTAGTAATTGCTATTGCCGCTATTGTAATAAGCGGATTACTTAAAAACAATGAACAACCTAAGTATGACAAAGCATAAAAACGTTTTAGTAGTGGATGATGATAACCGCATCAGGTCTTTACTTAGCAAATATCTTGCCGAAAATGGCTATTTTGTGATGTCAGCCGAAAATGCTAGCACCGCTATCGACTTACTTAATTCAAGTGCAATCGACATTATTGTAATGGATATCATGATGCCAGAAGAGTCAGGCATTAACCTTACAGCAAGAATTAGGAACAATGGTAAATCTATTCCAATTATTATGCTAAGTGCATTATCAGATGCAGATAATAGAATAAATGGCTTAGAGATTGGTGCAGATGATTATCTGACGAAGCCTTTTGAGCCAAAAGAACTTTTATTACGCATTGAGAAACTTTTAAAAAGACATCAAACAAACAAAGATATTATCAAATTTGGAGAATATTCCTTTCATATTGACTCAAGAAAATTATTGAAAAACAATGACATAATACCACTTACATCCAGTGAAATTAACCTCCTAATATTACTTTCAAATTATATTAATCAGCCCGTATCTAGGGATGAGATTGCCAAAGTATTTTACGGCGTAGGCGAGAGATCGATTGATGTTCAGGTTGTAAGACTCAGAAACAAAATAGAAGAAGACCCTAAAAATCCAAAGTACTTACTTACCGTTCGTAATATTGGCTATGGATTATATATATGATTAAAATTTTTAAAAAACATTTTATACCCAAATCGATTTGGGGAAGATTCTTCCTAATTATCATTCTGCCTGCTATTTTAATTCAAATAATTACAGCTTATGTTTTTTATGATCGCCATTGGGAAGATGTTAGTACTTATTTAGAAAAGTCTGTAATTGGTGATATTTCTTTAATTAATAAAATGTTACAGGACAAAAAACTTCCTAATTATGAAATTAAGAGTCTGGCAGCAGAAAATTTGTTTATTAGAATTTTACCTTATAAACCGCTCGATAATACCGATGATGAGAAATTTGATTCCTTAAAACTTCACTTACAAAAAGTTTTTAAATCTGATAGTTTTATTATTAATCAGCAAAATGACCGTGAAGACATTTATATTAGCGTTAATCTTCCAGATTATAAACTAACTTTTGAAATACCTAGAAAACGTCTATATACACCTACCTTAAATATTTTCATTGCATGGATGTTAGGGGTTTCTACTATTCTTATCATTATTGCGCTGTCATTTACTCGTAATCAGGTCAAATCTATTGAGAGGTTATCTACTGCTGCCCGTGTATTTGGTGAGGGCGGTGACATTAGTAACTTTAAACCTGAAGGTGCTGAAGAAGTACGCCGCGCGGGCTACGCCTTTATTGCCATGAAAGAAAAAATTGAACAGCAAATAAATCAGCGTACGCAAATGCTTGCTGGTGTTTCACATGACCTCAAAACTCCTTTAACCAGAATTAAACTGTCGTTAGCGATGTTTCCTAAAAATGATGAGACAGATGCTATTCAAAGTGATATTACTGAAATGCAGCATATTATTGATGAGTACTTACAATTTGCCGGTCAAATTGAGGTAGAAAGCAAACAAAAAATAGATATTATAGGTCTTCTTCAGGACATTGTAATTCGTTACAAGTCACAAGGTGCAAAACTTAAAATTAATAAAGATATTGAATCATGCATGATTTTTGCTCGCCCCGTATCGATGAGACGTGCATTTACGAACATTATAGATAATGGTCTTAAATATGGCGAAGAAGCAGAGATTACAGTTCATCATACTCGCTCAAGACTGACAATTATTATTGAAGATAATGGTTCAGGTATTAAGCCTGAAGAACATGAGAAAGTATTTAGTGCATTTTACAGATCTGACTATGCACGCAACATGAGCGATAAAAAGCAATTAGGAGCAGGACTTGGTCTTGCGATAGCACGAGATATTTTTAACGCACACGGCGCTAAAATTAAGGTTAATAAAACCAACCTAAAATTAAAAGGAGCCTCAATTGAAATTCAGTTCAAAATATAAAATTTTATTATTTATTCTAATTGCCACATTATTTTCTAATATATCATTTGCCAGTGACAATATACTCTTTAGTGAGATTAAACATTTAGAAGATAACTTCTATAAAAGCAAAATCAGAATTGGTTTCCATGCAATGGATTTAGATTCAGGCAGAAGCATTGGGTACAGAAATAATGAAAGCTTTATTATGGCAAGCACTGTAAAAGTTCCAGTTAGCATTTATCTTATGAATCAGGTAGATGAGGGCAATATAGACCTAGCAAAAATGATTTATATTGATAAATCCGATTTAGTACCAGGCAGTGGGAAAATTGGTTATTTTTTAACTCATGATGGGCTTGCAATATCAAATGCCAATTTACTTGAGCTTATGATGGCGATAAGTGATAATACAGCAACTGATTTAATTATTAGACAATTAGGCATGAATAATATCGCTAAGTTTTTTAATAGTTATCCTGATATTAGTCTTAAACATAATATTATGCAGTTATTTGATATTTATTATAACCTCAATCATAAATCAGATAAATCTCTGTTCGAACAAATTGCTGAATATAGATCTCGTTCAAATGATATAACAGCTAAGTATGCTAAAGATTTTTATTATAACAAAGCAGATAGAACTACACCGAAAGCTATGGCACTGATTCTCAAGGATTTTATGGATGGTAAATTTACTTCTATAAAATCAAGGGACTTCTTGCTAAAAGTAATGTCTCATACCGAGAACAAAGATCGCCTAAAAAAAGAAGTTCTACATTCTAGTGACTTTATCCATCATAAAACCGGAACCTTTGATTATTACAGCAATAAATTTGCCTTTGTCAGCATTGCTGATGTAGGTATAGTAAAGCTTAAATCTTGCAAAAAGATTATAATTAGTTTATACTTAGATAGTGTAGACACAGAGCTTAATGCTAAAGATCTTGAACAAGTATTATCAATAGCTGCACGCATCATTACCGATTATTTTTTATTTTCATAAGGGGTATATATGAAAGAAATTAAAGACTTATTATTTTATAATGCTCGCAGCGTAAATAGCTGGATCAATAAAGACATTTCTGAAGAAGTTATCAAAGAACTTTATGACCTAGTTATTATGGGACCTACGTCTTTTAATAGCTTACCTATGCGCCTAATTTTTGTAAGAAGCAGCGAGGCAAAAGAGCGTTTAAAATCTTGTATGATTGAAAAAAATATTGAAAAAACTATTACATCACCATATGTGGCAATTATTGGCATGGACAATAATTTCCCTGATGAATTTGTAAATACGTTCCCTGGACGTGATATTAAATCATTTTTCGCTGGTAATCAGTCACTTATTGAAACAACTGCTATGCGCAACTCCTCCTTACAAGGTGCTTACCTAATTTTAGCTGCAAGATTACTAGGTTTAGATGTAGCACCCATGTCTGGCTTTGATAACGCAAAAGTAGATGAAGAATTCTTTAAGGGCACAAGTATAAAGTCAAATTTTATTTGCGCATTAGGTTATGCAGACCATAGTAAAACTTATCCACGTTTACCAAGACCTGATTTTGATAAATACGCAAAAATTGTGTAATGGTTAGGGCTGTATAGTTAAAGTATTTGAAGGGTACAGGAATGAATAGCGAAGCCTAGGTGAGTGAGGAAATGACACCTACCAAAATTATAAAGACTTAACTATACAGCAGCCCTATTTTAGTCTTTCTTAATATCTTTATCTATGGTTTTTTCAACTTCACGCCATGATTCAAGCATGTTGTTTAGATCTTTTAGAATTTCTTCGCATTGCTTTACATCGGGCGTGTGATGAACAGACATCATTTTGATGTAAACGTGGTTATAATAACTTTCTAATGCCTGGGCTATATCTTTAGCATTTTTGTGATCAAGAGCCTCTTTCAATCCAAGTACTATTCCTGTAGCTTTTTCAAGTACGTTAAATCTGTTTTCCACATCATTATTTTGAATACAATCTATCACTTTATTCATGTGCTTTATAGCACCTTTATATAGCATTATAACCTGCTGAATATTTCCAGATGGAATTTGATTTAAATATCTAGAATATCCTTTGTTTACAATACTCATCTGTTTTTACCTATTTTATTTATTATTAGAAGCGTTGGTTTGAGCCTGCAAGAACATTATTGTACTGTTAAAACTAGATATCATTTGTTCAACTCTACCAAACTGACTTTTTAATTTCTCAACATAATCATCGAGGTCAGATTTTTTCTTTTTAACTTCTTCAGCATATTTAGTATTAATGTCATTAATAGATTTAATGGCAAGCTCAATATCACCACCTGGTTTAGATATATCTTTTAAGTAATTATAAAGTTTATCCGCAATACCCTGAGTCAGTGTTACGCTTACATTATCAGTACCGTCACCAACGTAAATCATGCTAAGACCATCTAGCACAGTATTTTTTTGTCCTGTAATAGCTCCGCTAGTAGTTGTCCCGTCATAATCAGCGTTAATAGTAACATTGGTTACTCCGTTGTGATATGTAACTCTTACCTGATCTCCGGCTGCTCTGCTCGTATCAATATCAAGGCTAAATGCTGTAGTATTAAGCGCGTTAGTTCTACCAGTATTTGCAATTGTTTTTGAGCTGCTTCTAAAATCAAATTCAAATACCCTTCTCACGTTTTCATACTGTGTTGCCAGGACATTATCTAAAATTGCATCATCTATCCTTAGTATATTATTAGTATGTGGGTTTTCATCATCACCCTCATATTCTATAAATGCAAGACCGACTTCACCAATTGTAATAAAGCTACTAGTTATACCTTTTACATATGAAGACATTTCAGTCATGATTTTACTACTAATTAATCGTAATGTACTATCGTTGCCAAGTACAGCTGACTCTTTATATTTAAAGTCCTCATCAAGCTCTTGTTGCTTTGAAACAAATAACGCAACATCGTTATATGCACCTACGAAATTCTTTATAGCAAGTTTTGTAGCTTCAACATCATTATTAATACTTAAGTATCCATACTTACCCGCATCAGTTGGTTGCTTTAGGGTAAAAGTTACATTTTGAATCACATCACTAATAATATTAGATGATCTTGTAATAGGAATTCCGTTTAAGTTAAATGTTGCATCTGCTGGAGTTTGCAAGTTAGAGAAAGTCACGTCACTTACAACATTACTAGCGTCTGTAATATTTATACTATTTGCAATACCAGTATTATTTGACCTTAATACTAAACGATAATCTGTAGCACTTACTTGAACAATACTTGCTGTAACCCCACTTGAACTGCTAACTGCATTTATAGCAGACTTTATTTCAATTAGGCTATCACCTGCTTTTAGGGCAACATCGATACCATTAATCTGAAATATGCCTTCAGAAAACAGCCCAGAAGTTATTCCACCAGCTGCTTCGGTAACAGAGGTGGTTTGACTGGTAAAAGTTTGACTTTGGCGAGCATGAGCCTTTGCTATGCTTATAACCTGAAGGCTATAATTTGCAAGATCAGATCCTTTATCGGCAAATACATCTATATAATTATCAATAGGTTGGCTACAATCTGTAGTCATTACAACTTTTCTGCCATTAAAACTATTTAAAGTCTTATCCATACTTGGCACATTTCTTAGAAAATTAGCAGCTTCCTGAAATATTTCTACTTTTTCTTTAAAATCGTGAAAAGCCTTATTTTTTTTATCGTTAATACTGATTGTATCTTCAAGCTGTTTAATAGGTATTTCTTTTGCTGCTTTAAGTCCGTCAATGATTGCTTTTGTATCAAAACCAGATGCTATACCGCTTATTACGGTTTGACCACCAATATCATTTACATTTCCAAAATTGACTTTAGACACAGGCAATACCAGCTAACTATAATTTATATTAAAATATTAGCATATTTTTCTTGTTATTCAAAGACATTAAATAAAAAAAGGGGATTTGAACCCCCTTTTTTTGCTTTACTTATCACCCCAGTTTAGGTTACCAGAGCCAAACCAGCACGGGTCACCCCAATCCCAGAGGTTTTGGTACAGATCACTGTTGAAGGTCCAGTGATTACCTGGGCATGTATCTTTTGTACCATGGTTTGTTGACCACCAGTACCTTGTATCATATAAATAATATGTCTCCAAAGTACGTTGACGATCAAGGAAGAAGTTATTGGTTACTTGTCTGCTATGACCTCCAGAATTATACCATATAGGTGCATTCATTTGTTGTCCTGCTACACCTGAATAGTTTCTCCATCCAAATTGATTAATAAATGGGGGACCAAATCTACTATCAATTACTCTTGAGCCTCCTCCATACGAAGGATTGTATGTATCCCACTGAATAATATTTGCTTCATGCAATATGAAAGTTAAACCAGTTTCGCCTAAAATAATTGAAGGTGTATTTCCACCCAGGAAAGTAGTAAAATTACTACCTATACCATTTAACCATACATCTGATGTACTTGTATGCACCAATTTACGGCTTCCATTTTGTGGATGAAAATACATTGTCCAGTCATTTCCACCAAAGTTTTGGTCACTTGATGCCATAAATTTTACTGGTGATTTCTCAAAATATATAGGTGCATATCTTCCACATTGCGGCCATATTGCAGCACATGAAGAAACGCATCCTACGTCTTCTCTACCACCAGAATTTCCCCAACCATCATCCCATTTACAGTCACTAAATCTTCTATTTGCAGGCGACTCCCATTCCCAGTCTTTGTTATAGGATATTTCATCTAAAGTAGTATCCATCATCGCCAAAAAGGCAGGAGTATTTGCACTAAATTTCTTGAAATTAGTACGATTATCCGCGGTATATGAGAATGCAAAATTTGAATCGTATCCCCATGCCCATCTTGGTTTACCTGCATACCTAAATACAGGAACCCATTGTGAACCACCCCCATTCCTATGTATTGTCAGGAAAGCCTTAACATTAGAATGGTTTATACCAAGTAAGTTTCTTCCATCCCAGTCAGGCGGTGCATTTACAAAAGAGAACAATCCTAAAACTGCAAATCTACCGCCCAGATCATTGCTAAATGCGGTATCATATGATACCCTACCTGGAATTTCCACACCACCACCATCTGCAGTTCGGTAGCGAGCATCTACCCCTGATAAGTCTATATGTTTATTACCCCATGAGTGATCTATAAGCGTAAGAACTCTGTCACCATCAGCTGGATATAATGAAGAGCTAGAAACAGCTAATGGATTGGCCCCTGAGTATACGGCTTCATAAACCCCATATCTACCCCATGCAGCTGGCATAAAGTTTGCGGTAAACGCACTGTATTGCGCTCCATGCCATAATTCTTGATATGGCCTTGATGTACTGGAAAAGTTCGTACATACCCCGTTGTTAGAATAAGTGTATGTGCCGTAGGCAGATCCGCTATTATAACTACATCCTATTGTTATTTGCCTATTGGTAAATAAAGTATTGGTAGAGTCAAAACAAGGTGTATAAGATGGTATAGTTCTTGGAGTACCATTTGATGTTTGATAAAAAGTTGCAATAGGTATTTCCCCTAAAGCTTTACCAAATGCTCCAGCAGGAATTGTAATAATATCATCTTCAACTATTTGAGGTAATCTCATGGATCTACTAACATTTGTTGGAACAGCAGGGTTATAGCAACGTTGTTTACAACCAGGACCCGAGACTGACCCCCACCCAGTTGCTTCACCAGTAATGGAATCTCTGTTACAAGTCCTGGTAGTTGTTGACACAACACTTCTTGCACCATTACCACTGGAAGGATTACACATTGAATTAGTTGCAGTAACGGTTACACCAGCATCTGTAGCAGGCCAGTTTACAAGTGACACACTTGAAGCAGCACACTGATCATTCTCAACTTCAATTGTCACTCCTGTAAATACTTTGTTTGTATCATAAGACGCACCAGAAAATGCTCCCATTAGTAATTTTAAAGTATTTGTTGTTGGCGAAGTTGTAACCTCATAAGCCTGATAATCTCTCATAGTGCCTGGCTCAGGACTTTCAGCAGTTGGGTTCTGAAAGTTACAAATTGTGTTATACGTCGTATTAACGAAAGGAGATACAGTAGTTCTAATTGTATTACTGGTACTAACATTTACTAGATTAACTATAAACATATGATATTGACCAGGCTGCGAAGGAGCTCTAAACCTTAGTTTCCAATGTGTGTTAGGAAGCTGCGGATTCTTTTTGCCACCTGCATCTGTTGCAAAACGCGTATCAACATCAAGATCTTTAATACATTTTAAAATTGCCCTACCGTTATTAGTGTTATGGTTTGTTGGTATAAAACCAATTATAAAACCATTAGAAGCATTGTTTTCTTTCCAAAAAACTTCCCCGTTGAGCTGTATATCCTGTCCTGTATATAGAAGAGGGCTAGAGCCGCTAGTTTGTTTAGTTGCACTTGATCTCCAGTTTAAATTCGTAGTAGCACCAGGATGTACATAAAAATTCATTACATTTGTGCTTCCTAGGGTTCCCAGGAATTCACGTAAATTAAAATGCACTACAGGCGCAGCATTTGAATTAAAAATAATGATGAATAAAAGGATAGTGGTTTGCAATATAAACTTAAACATTTGAAATCCTTATACAACGGTTTTGATAATATTATAAAAAAATCTTAACATACATTTTTTTTAAATAAAAACCTTTTTATTTATTCAGCGTTATGTTTTTAACAATACTATAAAATACAGGCAATTTAAGCTTTCAAAACTGCAAGGCTTATTTTCTTCCCCAATTCATTTGATCAACACCGTATCTACATGGATCATCCCAATAAAAGTAATCAGGCCATAGATCATTACTAAAAACGTGATGATATCCTGGACACCTATCTGTTACACCATGAAGCCTTGCCCAGCCATTACGAACATTGTATTGATAGTATGTTTCTAATGAACGCTGACGATCAAGGAAAAAGTTATTTGTAGCTGAGCGCCCTGCCACAATGCCTGTTAATGCCTCATTGCCACGCCATCCATAACTATTATTAAAGGGTGCAGATGATCTTGAATTTATTACTCTTCCACCGTCCTTACCATCGTAAACATCCCACTGAATAATATTCATTTCATGTAATATGAACGTTATTTGATCAGATCCTATTAATATTGAAGGACTATTACTTTTCCATCTGTATTCATTATATTTCCCTAACCCATTGGTTTCAGGTGGATCACCACGTCTGTGATTTAATAATCTACTATTACTTTGTGGATGAAAATACATTTTCCAATCATTTCCTGTATATTCCCCATCATCACCACTAATCATGAATTTAACGGGAGATTTCTCAAAATAGATCGGTCCATATCTGGTACCAGTAAAGTAATTTTGGCAACTATCCATTGTATCCTTAAAAACATTAACCTGAGCGCATGGAGAATAGGTATTATCATTATTGGTACTTTTAGTCCAACCATCTCCCCATTTACAATCGCTAAATCTTTTACAAATGTTTCTGTCTCTTGCATCATTTTCCCAATCAATATTGTAAGATATCTGATCTAAAGTAGTGTCTGCCATACTAACATAAGTTGGTCTATTATAATGCAGTAGTTTTACACCTGGTCTATCGATAGCCCTAAATGAAAATGCAAAATCAGGATCATTCCCCCATCCCCATCTAGCGGAACCATTATACATAAACACAGGAGTCCAGGCATTACCAAATTTTTTTGCTGTTATGAAGGCTCTAGCTTCGTGAGCATTTATTGCAATCATATTATTTGCGTTAGAATCATTGTGATTAACTAAAGAAACCATCCCCATTAATGCAAAACGCCCACCCATTGCATTAGAAAATTCAGGGTAATATCTGGCTTCACCAGTAATCTCAAGACCGCCGCCCTTTGAACTGCGGTAAATTGCTCTAACATTTGATAAATCAATATGTTTTCCACCCCATGACTGGTCTATTAAAGTAAGCACTCTATCACCATCGTTTGGCAACATATCTGAACTTGGCTGTGATAAGGGATTATAACCACTATAAACTGCCTCAAATTGACCAAATCTTCCAAATGTATTTTCCATTTTATCATTCAGCGAGTGATATTTATTGTTGTCACGAAGCTCAGAATACACATTTAAATTTGTGTTTCTTAGATCAACGCATACACCATCTGAATCAAAGCTATACTCTCCAATATAATTATTGGGGTTATATTCGCATTTAATTTTAACTGACTTATTTGACATTAATACGTGATTTTCACTATAACAAGGCGTAAAGCTTCCTATGTTTCTGCCCAGATCTGTAGTTGTGTAAGTTGTTACAGGTATCTGACCAAATGCCTTACCTGCAGAACCTGCATGTACAGTTAAAGTTTCATCTTCATATAAAGACGGTAAGTACATTGTTTTACTACCATCAAAACCTCTATTTTTGTTGCTTCCACACCTTTGTAAACATCCTGGACCACTTACAGGCGACCAGCCTTGAGATCTTCCTGTAATTTGATCTTTTATACATTGTCTATATGTTGTACCTACAACTTCTCTGTTACCATTACCACCATTGGGATCGCACATTGTATTAGCAGCGGTAATTGTAACACCAACATCTGTTTTAGGCCACTTAACATTAGAAGCTATATCTGTATCACACTGATCATTTATAACTTTAATAATTCTTTCTTCAAAAACTTTACTTTTATTGTATGAGTATGTACTTCCTGATCTGTTAACCAATTTAAATGTATTAGTTAAACGATTAATAGATGTCTCGTAGCCTTCTAAATCTATATCATCAAGTGCAACCTCAACGCCTTCGCTTCGCTGATTATCGCATATCTCTTGCAAAGAGTATGACTTGTTAGTATTTTTTACAATATCACTAGTGTTTTGAAATCTTGTACTTGAGGCGTTTATTGCATTTGTGACAAACATATAATATTCACCTGCTTCCGATGGCGCTCTGAATCTTAAGTCTTTATGAGTATTTGGTAGATACGGATCCTGATTATTATATAAATTTTTGCTACCTAGTTTTCTGATACATTTAAAAGTTATTTTACTCTTAGAGCCATCTTTATAAGCTACTGGCAAAAAACCAATAACAAATCCATATGAGTCATCATTTTTCTTCCAAAATATGTCACCATTTAACTGAATCGACTGACCAGTGTACAACAATGGTTTATTGCCTGATTCCATTTGAGTTCTGGCATTTTCCTTCCATTTTTTATTCTTAATATTACTCGGTTCTTCGTAAAATTTTATTATATTATCATTATTATTGCACTGACCAGCTTCTTTTGCACCAGGGCAACGCGTCATTAAAAAATCTTTTAAATTAAAATGTAATCTTTTCTGCCCTGCTTCTGCATTTATAAAGTTTATACAAATTAGCAATAGGGTAGCAAAGATTATACGCATTTCAAAAGCTCATATATTACATATTAAAGATTCTACCTAGCTCATTCTAATACGAACTCTGCAAAGTGGAGCAGTATTTACGTTATTATACTGATCCGGAGTCGGCGTACTATTAACACAGAATGCAGCCGAAGCACCACCTGCGCCGCTTGTTGCAGCACCGTTAGGCGTAGTATTTCCTGTTGCAGTTACAACCCCAGTTGTAGGCATCCCATCGTCAAGCTTAGAGTCGATACCAAAAGCATCAGCTGGAGCCAGTCCATCAAATAATGTGTAAGCACCCGCAGTAATACCTGTAATACCAGTGATCTCATAATAGTTTAAACCTGAAGCAGCATAAACTATGAAAAAGTTACCCTTACCTAGTTTTGCTGGTAAAAAGTATTGCTCAAGTGGTGTTGAACCAAGTGTAATTGCAGTTGCAGGAGCAGTATAGGCACTTGTATTACCTTCGATTAATCCTGCAGAAAAAAGATCCGTCCAGAAGAGAGCTGTTTCACCTGAAGCAGCTGTTGCACCTGCGCCACCAATTGATTCTATAAGACCATTACCATCACCCACACCTGCAGCACCTGAACGTGAAGTTAGACCAAATGAAGATGCCGTACTTGAATTTAAATCGCCTGGAAGACCATTATATTTAATACGGAAAGCCGCAACAGACGCATTAAGGTTAGAGATTTGTCTTATTGTAGCACTGATCTCAGCAGATCTAATTAAGTTTTGACCAACTAACACACCACCAATAATAAGACCAATAATTATAAGTACTATTGATAACTCTACTAGTGTAAAACCTTTTTTATTATACATAACTTCGACCTGATTTTATTAAATATATAATAAAAGTGTATATTTATTAATCTTTGGTGTCAAATCAAAAGCTACGTAATTTTAAAGTTTTTCACCATTTGCAAATAATGTTTACCTTTATTTTGTTGGATTAAGCGATCCATCCTTGTAACATGATGCATCAAATTGCATCTGATAAAGGAAAGCTTTTATGTCTGGAATTTCTTTAAATTCATCCCTAAGCTTATCAACATTATCACCCATATTATTACAAACATTATTTATGTATTGAACTTTAGCTTCGATTCCATCTATTTTTTGTTGCATTTGTTTTTTCTGCTCAAAATATTCTTTTACTTCATCATGTTTATCCTTGAATTTTTTCTCAATCTTACACATTACAGCAGAACTTATAGGTGACCACACTATAGAGGTTATTAGTGTATTCAAATAAAAGTTTGATATATACTTACCAATAATTCTTGATACAAAAGCCTGAGCTGTAATACACATCAGACCATTTAAAGCACCTACAAAATAGGAGAGTTTTCGAGAGGAAGCATCATGAACGTTATTACCAAATATCATTTCTTGATTCGGACATTTATCATATCCTTGCATTAATGCACTAAATGCCAACACCAGAGCTTTACTTCCTTTTGAATAATGATGAATCATGGATAGAACTATATTATCCAGAAAATAATAAGAATGCCATTCTGTAGCGCCTTTTGTTTTATCCACTGGTAATGTAGGTGCGCAGCAATTCTTAAATAATCCTACAGGCTCAAATTTTTTTGTAACATCATTTTTTAATTTAAACGTAGTAAGCCATACAAAGCCTCTATAAATATATATTTGCAAGTTTGTAAGCCCAATCTTTGAGAATACATTATTACCTAGATATGCGCTAAACTTTGTAAATAGGTACTTAAACCTTAAAGTTAAATTTTCAAATGTATATTCTACCTGTTTATTATCAATAAATAGCTCATTGCCAATATATGAGGGGTTACCGATTCTATAGAAGTAATTATATATATTATTATATTTATTTTTAAAAAAACCACTTACTCTAACTGACTGATTATCAAAGAAATCATATATTTGTTGTAGCCCCATATATCCCTCATATTAGTAAACAAATTTCATTTATGTAGCATCTATACTACTAATAGAAAAAGTCAAATATTTATCAGTTGATTTAAAATATTTGATAGCAGTTTTTTTCGCCATCCTTTATTAATTTTTTTAGAATTATCTTGAGGGTTTAAAGCAAAACTTATTAACTCCTCTTGAGTAGCAATTAAATGAGGCGGTAATTTTTTGATATTACAAATATAGTTGATCACTTGTTTTAAAAGACCTTTTAAATCAACTTTACCATTGAAACCCTTAATTTTTCTATATTCTTCATTAATATTTATTTTCTGATTTATAGGGAAAATCTCATCTAATTCGTTATTTCTAAAAATCTTATGGATAGACAGGCTTTTTATAACACTATCACTTAAAAGTAAACTTGGAGATATATCTAATTTTTTTGCTTCAATTTCTCTCCAGATAGTCAAATATCTTAAAACTCTATACTCTTTAATATTTTTTGGATTTGAGTTAATTCTAATCCAGATATTTCTTTCTTCTTCTAAGCTACACAAATAACTCATTTCCTCTAAAAGCCAGTCTTCTCTTTTTAAATCTTTGATTTTTAGAGAAAGATTTTCATAAATTTGCTCAAGGTATTTTACATCAAGTAGCGCATAATCAATATGTTTTGTAGAGAGCGGTCTTTTGAGCCAATTTGTATACTGCATGTCTTTGTTTAAAGTTATACCCAAAATTGCCTTACAAAGCTCAGCAAGACTCGGTGAATTTAGGTAACCTGTAAGCATTGCGGCAATTTGCGTATCAAAAATATTTTTTAAATTAATATTCAGCGAATGTTTAAGTGCTATAATATCCTGATGAGATGCATGGAAAATCTTAAGAATTTCCTCTGCTTCAAGAATATCTTTTAAAATACTGAAATCTAAGTCGGACAGACAATCAATTATAAATTCTGATCCTAAGAATGCTATTTGAATAGTGGATAAAATTGGAAAATACGTAGTTTTTCTATAAAATTCAGTATCTATTGCGATTATTTTTGCTGATAACGCACTTTCTAAAACTAAATCTAGCTCTTCCTGAGTCTCTATTAAGGACATTTTTTAAACTTTTTTGTGTATTTTTTTAAACTATCTGCTAGTATTACCAATCATATTATCAATTTCAATATATTTCGGTTATTATGCATAAGTTTCGTACACATTCATGTGGTGAACTAAATAAGTCACACGTAGGGCAAAATGTTAAGCTTTCTGGTTGGGTTCATAGAAAACGCGACCATGGTAATATATTATTTATGGACATTCGCGACCATTATGGTCTCACTCAGCTTGTAATTACTAATGAAGTAGATTTTTTAGATCTTGCAACCCATGCTAAATATGAGTCAGTCGTAACCATTACAGGTAAAGTCGTTGAGCGTTCTAAAGAGACAGTAAACGACACTCTTCCTACAGGCGCAATTGAAATCATGACTGAATCTTTCCAAATTGAGTCTGAAGCTGAAACACTACCATTCTCTGTAAATATTGAACAGGATTTGCCAGAAGAGTTAAGACTTAGATACAGATTCCTCGATCTTCGCCGTGATAAAGTTCATAAAAACATTATGTTAAGGCAAGATGTTATATCTTATATTCGTGAGCAAATGAATGCTTCAGGTTTTAGAGAATTCCAAACTCCAATTTTAACAGCAAGTTCACCAGAAGGTGCAAGAGATTACTTAGTTCCAAGCAGAATTCATCCAGGTAAATTCTATGCACTTCCTCAAGCTCCTCAGCAGTTTAAGCAATTACTTATGGTATCGGGCTTTGACAGATACTTCCAGATTGCACCTTGCTTCCGTGATGAAGATGCAAGAGCTGATCGTTCACCAGGCGAATTCTACCAGTTAGATATTGAAATGTCGTTTGTTGAGCAAGAAGATGTATTTAAGACTATTGAGCCAGTATTATATAATGTGTTCAAGAAATTCTCTAGTAAGCAAGTATTTGAATACCCATTCCCACGTATTACATATGATGATGCAATGCTCAAGTATGGTGTTGATAAACCTGATTTAAGAAACCCTATTATTATCAGTGATGTAACTGATATTTTTAAGGGTTCTGACTTTGCAATATTTGCTAAAGCTATCGAAGGCGGATCAATTGTACGTGCTATTCCTGCACCGCAAACAGCATCTAAAGCTAGAAGCTTCTTTGATGGCATGAACGATTTCGCGAGAAGTCAAGGCTTCCCAGGACTTGGTTATATTATATTTGGCGAAGATGGCGAAGCAAAAGGACCTATCGCTAAATTCCTAAGCGCTGAAAAATTAAATACCCTCAAAGAAACTGCAGGTCTTTCTAATGGCGACGCAGTGTTCTTCTCATGTGGTAAAAAAGATGATGCAATTAAGCTTGCAGGCAGAGCTCGTATTGAGCTTGGCAATCAGTTAGACCTTATTGATAAATCAGTATTTAAGTTCTGCTGGATTACAGATTTCCCATTTTATGAGCTTAACGAAGAAACAGGAAATATTGACTTTAGCCATAACCCATTCTCTATGCCACAAGGCGGACTAGAAGTACTTGAAAATGCTAAATCAGTTGATGACTTACTTGCAATTAAAGCATTCCAGTATGACATTGTATGTAATGGTGTTGAGCTTTCAAGTGGTGCGATTCGTAACCATAAGCCTGAAATTATGTATACAGCTTTCGAAAAAGTAGGATATACAAAAGAAGATGTAGATTCACGATTTGGCGGTATGATTAGGGCGTTTAAGTTCGGCGCTCCCCCACATGGTGGACTAGCCCCTGGAATCGACAGAATTGTTATGTTACTTGCAGATGAGCCAAATATCCGTGAAGTTATCGTATTCCCAATGACTCAGCAAGCAGAAGATATTCTAATGCAGGCACCAAACTATGTAACAGATAAGCAGCTTAAGGAACTGAATATTCAGCTTTCCCCATCAGTTGCGAAAAAACTCGCTGAAAAGCAAAAATAAATTAACAAAGCCCCGGGCTCAAATCGGGGCTTTGTTATTATAACTTTATGTCGCATTTCATATCTGGGAAAATTCCTCGATATAAAACTCTATCTCTGTGAAAAACGCCAAATCGTTAGAGACAAGTTTTTACAAATTAGAAATTAACATGCATTTAAATAGCTCGCCCATAAGCTTAGGATGAGTCAGACGGGATAAAGCGTTATCGATAATTTCATATTTGTCAGGGTTTTTAGCAATTAAGGCTCTTGCCCTTAAACCTATTCCGTTAGTTAGCAAGAATCCTCCTTGGGTAGTTACAGATGACTTGAATTCTTTTGGCAAAGAGTCCATCAGCATCTTGAAATCAACATGTGTGGTAATATCACAGCTTCCGATATTTAATAGCCAGTCAACCATTGTATGATTTTTAATAGCCTGCATTGAGAAAATATATTTTTCGTTATTTAAATAACCATAATCAAAAGTCAGAAAAAAACCTTTTTGAGACTCAAGTAATCTAGTTATATTTTTCAGATAATTAAGCGCATATTCAGGGTATTCAATAATGCCATTTTCGGGAACATTTTCATAATAAGTCAGGAAATCTTCATTTGCTTGTTTATACTCTATAAAAAGCTCATTTTGATCTGAATTAATATATGCTTCAAAGAAATTTTCACCTGTTTTTTTAAACTTTCTAATGGGCATTGCGTCAAATAGCTCATTTGCTACTATAAAGCACGGATGTTCGGTTTTAACGTCTAATATATCATTTACATATTTTATATTATAGCCCGCTAGCTTTTTTTGCTGCACAGACTTAAGCAAATCACTGTTATCGACCAAATAAATATCTGCGATGTTATCTTTAGGGATTATTTTTAATATATCGTTAAGTAAAGTGCCGTCACCCCCACCTATTTCAATTAGAGAAAATTTTGAAATATTATAAGAAAGCATCTTAGATAATCCAAACGCGCCTACAATCTCACCGAACATCTGAGAGATTTTAGGCGCAGTTATAAAATCCCCTTTATTTTCGAAAGGATTATATATTGAATAATATCCGTAATCCTTATCATAAAGTGCCATTTCCATTACGCTATCAAGCCTAAGGGGGTTTTGTAAATTTAACAGATACTTGTATAGACTTGATACGTTATCTTTGATTAATTCCATAGGCAACTACAAGCCCCTCTAATATTAGGTCAGGGAAATAATGATCGAACAATCCTGATTTATCAAAAAGACCTGCAATTCCGCCTGTCGCAATTACCAAAGCCTCTTCGTTTTCAAATAACTCTTTTTTAGTCCCTTCAATAATATATTTTATACTACCAAAATGACCATTAATTATACCTGACTGGACAGCTGCCTGAGTAGTTTTACCCATAAAAACAGATGGCTTTGTGATCTCAACGCTAAAAAGCTTTTCTGCACTGCTCGATATAGCGCTCATTTGGGTTTTGATTCCAGGTATTATTGAACCACCTAAAAACTCTTTTTTACTATTTATTGTTGTTATAGTTGTTGCTGTACCCATATCAATAATGATGATATTTTGAGAAGGAAACTTATTTGAGGCAGCAATTGATGCCACCACTAAATCCGCCCCAATTTCTGAAGGATTTTTATACTTATCAAGGATGATTCCTGTTTTGACACCAGGCTTTATTTCAAAGAAAATTGCATTAAAATATTTTTTTACCGCCGTTTTAATTGTAAAATCAACTGACGGAACAACTGAACTTACTAAAAACGCTTCAATAGATTCAGGATTTATTCCTGCTTCACGTAAATATGTAAGTAAGAAAATTCCTAACTGATCTTCACTCCAGCCAATTTTTGTATTAATACGAAGCGTTTTAACAAAATTTCCATTATCATAAATACCCCCATAAATTTGAGAGTTACCAATATCTAAACAAAAAAGCATTTATTTACTCGTATAATTTAATCTTCTTGATAGCGCTTTTAAAAGCAACCAACATACTAACTGTAATTCCCAGCATTATATAAGCAGGCATCATTTTATCAAAATTTGCAGAATACTTTAAGATTATTGGCGTAAATCCACCAAATATAGACACGCTTAGAGCATATAAAAACATTACTCCTCTGCATCTTGCCTCATAAGGGAAAGATTTATACATAATAATACCGCACATTGTAGCGTTGACCCCTAAAAGACCGCCTAAAATAGCACATGCAACTTCAATCAGCATAATATTCATACTCAAAATCATCATAAAAGCAGGAATAATAACCAAAATTATAGCATATATATTATTTTTCATAGCACCCACTAAACGAGAAGTCATATCTGAATATATCCCTGAAACTACAGAAAAAGTTGCCGTAGATACCAATGAAATTATAGTAAGCAAATATGCTTTGTCGCTTGATATTCCAAGACTTACCATATAAGGGTTCATAAATGCGTGCAGCATATATGAAACGCTTCCTAGTATCGCACCAAGTGAAAAGACCGCCACAGATTCATATTTATATTGCTTAAGTATACCAACTAAATCCCAAATTTTAGCTTTTTTAGGTGTTGTATGTTGTTCATACTTAGCCTTAATCTGTTCACGTCTTAGCATAATTCCAACATAACCAATTAAGCTTCCTAGTAAGAATGGAAATCTCCATGCATTTTCATAGTCAGATACTGATGATAAATATCCCATTACCATTGCCATCATTACGCCTACACCACCAGCAGCGCTCATTATGCCTGCAGTAGTACCTAATGATTTAGGATCAACTGTTTCCATCGCATAAATTTTAGCACCTTGGATTTCACCACTTGCACTAATGCCCTGAAGTATACGAGCTAATATTAAAATTATTGGTGCAAAAATTCCAATTTTATCATATGTAGGTAGAAAGGTGATAGTAAGAGATGGAATCGCCATAATTGCCATTGAAAGGTTTAGCATTTTCTGACGACCAAACTTATCACCGTACCATCCCCAAAATATAGAACCAAAAGCAGCAAATAAAAACGATATTGCAAATGTCAGCATTCCTAAAATAATAGATGTATTGGGATCACTTGCTGGGAAGAATTTTTGTGAAATAACCGAAAGCATTACTGCAAACAGTACATAATCATAAAGCTCAAGCATTGTGCCTATTGCACAAAAGCTTACTATTTTGCTTTGTCTGGATGATCCAAAAAAATTTGATATTTTACTTACATTTAAGTACATAACTTGGTACCTCGTATTTTATTAAAGCCCTGATATATAGATCTTTTGGCTTTATATAATTTATAACCCTGTGTTTATAAAGCCCCTATTTGACCTAATAGTCAATAATTTATAGCAGCAAAATGTTGAATATAAGCTTAAATTAATGTAAAATTAAAATATTAACTATTTAAGTTTATCTTTATGCCAAACCCTGATAATTCTTTTAATAAAAGATATGACAATGCGATTATTGTATCGGATAAATACTTACAACAGCCCATGCAAGAACATGACTTTGAAAAGATCAAAAAGGATCTTGAAGACAAAGTATCGACCTGCATTACAAATGGTGCTTATTTAGAAGCATGTTATCTTTTGGATTGCTTATATGATGCTAACAGAAGCATATACAGGGAAACCTCCGAAGATGGTACCATCGAAATTAGAGATGCAACGCAAGCTATACCCATAGAACAGCAAAATGAAGGAAATTCACCTGCAAGGCTTCAGATTTTAAAAGGTATGATGGCTGCTATTGATGTTTCTAAGCTTGAATTAGATAGTGAAAAAGCAGTACCCTTAAGCCTTAAAATAAGAGATCTTTGTTTACTTGTTGAAAACGAGATGCGAAAGCTTGAGAATCAGGCAACTACTGTAGAATTGCACAAACTTGTAGAAGAAACAAGAGGATCTATAGTGAAAGCATTAAATGATGCAGGTGTTGAAGAGGCTATGCAAAAATTCAATATAGCCTTACAATATCAAAATTTTAAAGACAAACAGCGCGATATAATACATGTATCAAGCTTAGAAACAGAAAGCGGCACCTTTAAAATTTCTGAAATAATGGTTGGCATAAGAGAACAAACCGCCAAACAAATAGACTTTCATGAAAGCAACTGGTTCAGAAAACTTTCTGAGTTTGAACAAAAAATTTATAGAATACATCATCCAGCAATAGTTAGTGGGGCAATAAAACCCACACAGCTTAGAAGCATTCCTGGAATACCAAACGCGTACAGCCACTTAGTTCGATCTTATTTAAATAAAGATACGCCTGAAAACCTTACAAAAATATATCATGCCGGAACATTAGTATCTCTGTCGCCTAATTATGATGTAAGATTTGAAATTTCTGATTTAAATCATGAACAATTAAAACAACATGCAGGTAATCAGGAAATTGTAGTAAATACTTTAGTGAATCCTAAAATAGTAGATAGCGAAAAAGATATAGTAGCAATTTCTGCTATTCACTCAAAAAAACATGGAATTAGCTATTCCAATACTTCAACCAATCTTTTTAGAGCTGTCGGTGGTAATGATACAGCTGCTATTGATGAAAATCTTAAAACAATAGCTTCAATTATAAGCGGCATTGAACCACAAAATGAAGAAGAAAGGAAAACCTTAGAAAAAACAAAGAAATATTTAGAAGGTAAAAGAAGCCCCATTCAAATTATATTAAGCGTTATTCCAATACTTTCCTTGATTGTAAAATACATTTCAAATAAGCAAGCTGAGAAACTCGGAAAAGCCCTATCTAATATTGCAATTGATGAAGATAGCAAAGAAGTTCTACATTCAGCAATTAAAACCCGAAATTCATTTAATAATCTTAAGTTTGGCTCAGTTATTGGTAATATGCGCCAGAATTATAACTTAGATTTATCTAAGGAATATACATCTTTAGCCCACAAACAAGGTAAACTTCAGATGATTACCTGCAAAAGCGGCAAAGACAGAACGGGTCAGGCTGTTTTTTCTTTTATTAAAAAGGAAGTTGATGAATATTGCAAAAAAAAGGACGTAAAAATTGAATTAGCACAAATTTCTTCAGATATCGGAAAAACTGACAGCATGGGATATATGCCAGGTGGAATCGTTGCAGGTGGTGGTACAGCAGGAAGCTATGGAGTAAAACCTCTAATATTTAGCATTCAGCCCAATGATCGTAAGGAAGTAAATAAAATGATCAGAACTACTGCCAAATCTAATTTGATTGCAAAAAATGCAGTTAAAAATGCCCCTCAAATGAGTAGTTTAGAAAACAGATTAAAATTCAAATCAAAGTAGATAAGCACGAAAAAGCTAGAATATTACTTGCAGAATTTACAATAATCAATAAGATATCTGGTAATTCATATTGTTTTTTGTAGTTTGCGATGGAAATACTTTTAAACTTGATTAAATGGCTTGTAGATTTTGCCCATAGCACTGGTTATCTAGGCATTTTTATCATGACATTTCTTGAAAGTACTTTCCTGCCGATTCCTAGCGAAATTACCATGATTCCTGCGGGTTACTTAATTTATCAGGATGTAATGAATCCTTTTGCAGTACTTGCAAGTTCAATTTCAGGCACTATCCTTGGTTCATGTTTTAGTTACTTTATTGCTCTTAAATATGGCAGAATGCTAATTATTAAGTTTGGCAAATATTTTTTCATGAACGAAGACAAGCTTAAAAAAATTGAAGATTTTTTTGCTAAACATGGCTCTATTTCTACATTTACAGGCAGGTTAATTCCTGGAGTAAGGCATTTTATATCTTTTCCTGCTGGGCTTGCGAAAATGAACCTTACTAAGTTTTGCTTATATACCAGCGCTGGAGGAAGCCTGTGGGTTATTACCCTGCTTGCACTGGGATATAAAATCGGCGAGAACGAAGAACTTATTTCTGAATGGATTACAATAATAACAATTGCTATGCTAGCTTTATGCTCAGTATTTGCAGCTTGGTATATTAAAAAAAATAGTGGTAAAAAATGAGTAATAGACTATATAATATTTTCTTATTTATCGGCAGCATATTTTTCATTTATTTCTTCATTAGCAGCACAAATCCTAAAACCATAGATAACACAAAAACAGCCATAAAATCACCTTTAGCTCCTGAAATTCCTGAGAATCAAAAAAAGGAAATCGAATCAAGGGAAAACTTTTTAGAGAGAAAAGTTGCAGGAATTATGGCTTCTTTTGCTGAAACAAGCCAAGGCAAACAATTCTTATCTACAATCATTAAACCCGCAGATCCTACTATAGCTTCAGAAAATACAAATGTCGTTCAGCTACCAAAAGGCTTTGGACAATATGAAATCCTCACTTATGGATCTGGTAAAAAACCTGAGTGTGGTGATAAAATTAAGCTTTATGACGTTAAAAACAAAAAATACTATGATTATATTTTAGGCAATAATAAATTTAAACCCAACTATGATTCAATTATTAGCATTATGAGTTTAGGTGAAATAAGAAAAGTTATGAAATCTGGCGAAGAAGACTTTACTATTAAACTTACAGATATTATTTCTAATAATGAAAAACCTATTATAAGATTTCACCAAAAACCTGTAGCGGCAAAACTTGCATGCGGTGCTTCAGTGATAATAAATTTCAACATTAAAACCTCCGATAATAAGTATGTTTTTGTTATGGAAGATTTTATTAAAAGCAATAATAATTCAATAACTCATAATCAACTTACTCTAGACTTAACGCCTTCTAGTTTAAATACAAAAATTTTAAGGTCGTTGATTGATGGTGGCGTAAATAATGTTAGTTACTTAATATTAAAAAGAGAAGAAATCTTACCATTACTTAAAATACACCCATTTAACATGGTAAAATCTCTTCCAGTTGATGATTTTTATGCGCTTGAATACACAGTACTTGGCTATAAAGACCAGGTTGAAAACTAACTTATTATAGATTCATTATGACTAAACTTTTTTCGCTCTTCATAATTTCATGTTTTTTTTTATTGAGCTGTAGTAACTTACAACCAGTGTATTTTTCTGAAATCAAAGATTTAAAGCAACTTCCACAGGATACAAGATCATTAAATATTGAAGAAATTCCTGAAATCATAACTACTAATAAATTACTATTCAGCGCATGGAATACAAAACATGTCGACAAATGGAATGGCATGAGTTTTAAAGAACTCAAAAGGAAAATCGGTGAAAATATAGAAAGACTTAAACACTCATATAATGAGGTATTAGCTCAAAGAACACCCGATGAATTTAATAGTGATTTAAAAAACGCCAATTTTAAAGACTTATTTGAAGAACGCAGATACGCATTAATTAGAAGAAATACTGATTTAAGAAGCCTTCCAACAATAAGACCTTACTTTAATAACCCTCTCTCTCCTGGTGAAGGATATCCGTTTGATCATGCACAGGAAACACATTTGTACATTGGTAGCCCTGTTTTGCTTAGCCATTATTCGCAGGATAAAGCATGGGCATTTATCCTGACTAACGATCATATGGCAGGATTTATAAAAGTTCAGGATCTCATGATAATACCTGCTAGAGAAGCTAAAATCCTCATGAACAGCCATAAATTCGGTGTAGTTATCAAGGAAAACCTCAACATTTATGATAATAACGATAACTTTATAGAACATATAAAACTTGGCACCATATTACCTACTACCTCTGAAAATGGAAAACTAAAGGTTTTAGTACCTACTCATCATGGGCTTGAGGAGATTAAAATTAATCCAAACGATATTGCTGTGAATCCACTAGCTTTTTCCAAATCTAATATAGATATGATTGCTAACCAGCTTATTGCACGTCCATATGGTTTTGGAGGATATTTAGGTAACCGTGACAGCTCACAGTTGGTAAAAGATTTTTATGCGCCCTTTGGCTTATATCTGCCAAGAAACTCTAAAGAACAGTCTGAGTTCTTCCCTCATAAAACTTTAGATGTATCAAATTTAAGTGTTAAAGAAAAGCTCAGATTACTTAAGGAAAAGGGTAAGCCTTTTGGTGCTTTAATTTATAAAAAGGGACGTATTGCAATTTATGCTGGTGACTTTGAAGGTAAACCAGTTATGCTTCATAGTGTCTGGGGAGTAGTGTTATCTAAAGGTAAAAACTTATCCAGAAATGTTATCGGTAAGTCCGTAATATCTTCTAGTAAAATTGGCAAAGAACTTGATAATTATAGCAAAAAAGATTCATTTATATACAAAGCTTCCAAGATTATTTTTTTGTACAAATAGATTTAGGCTAAATGGCTTGATTTTTGATAAAAACTGAAATATAAAGTTTGGTAATAAATATCCCTATTTTAAGGGCGATTAGCTCAGTTGGTTAGAGCGCCACGTTGACATCGTGGAGGTCGGAAGTTCGAGTCTTCTATCGCCCACCATTTAATTATATTAAATATTTTAAAGTATTGAGCAGTAAGCCAAGCCTGGTAAACATGGGCTAGCACAAATAATGATAAATACCATAACCTAAAGACTTAACTAGACTCCTTCCTTTTAAATTCCAAACTTAATGCATGGATTCTATCCTTTAACATTCCCTTAAGTAATGTCTTTACCCTTCTATGGCGATCCAATTTAGGTAAATCATATAAAATATTGGAAAATATCACAATTTTAAGATGTGACTCATCCTGATGCTTCAGATTATTATGCTGATGCTTTGCATGTTTTTCTGAGAAATCCTCTATAAAAACCTCTGAATCCTCAAAGGCTTTTCTTAATATTTCATTTATTAAATCAATGTTTTTCATAAAATTTTCAATTAATGCGATAAAAATGCTTTACATATATTACAAATTACTATATGAATAGTTAACAATCAAAACCATTCATTAAGAAAGATTAACATTTATATTATAGGTGAAGAATTATGGCACGTAAATCAGATATTTTACAAAAAATTGACAGAAATATTGGTAAAAAGATTAAATCTAGAAGAATTTTCTTAGGTATGTCACGTCAAGAACTTGCTGAAAAAATGGCAATTACTCAACAACAAATCCAAAAATACGAAACAGGTATTAACAGAATTTCTGCAAGCAGACTTTTAGGTCTTGCTGAAGCTTTAGGCGTAACAATTACATATTTTTATGATAACTTAACATCTAATGTTGCAGAAGAAATGAGCGAAGAAGGTCAAAGAATGTGTATTGAAGTTGCTAGAAACTTTATGAAGATTGATAATAAAGGATTTAAATCAGCAATTAATAACCTTGTTAAAACACTTTCTGAAGCTTCTGAAGCTTAACTACTGAAATTTTAATAGTCTTGAAAAAGGGTCTAATTAGACCCTTTTTCTTTTATAAACTGCGTAAATTACTAAATTAGCTATAGCTAACATATACCATGTAAGTGCATAACCCATGTGATCATTTCTAACCCTTTCTTTTGCATTTTGCCCAATTGGGTATTCATTATTAAGATAACTGCGCTGCATAAAGAAACCAGGATCATTAATCTTGAAATATTCAGAAAAGTTTTGACTATTGATATAAAACCAAACATTTAATTTTACATCATTTTCAGGGGTAAAGACTCTTTTAATTTCATTGGGCATTATAGTAACTAGCACATCATCAAGCACCCATTTTTTATGCATGAATTTTTCCTTATGACTTACAGGGATCCAGCCCATATTTATTATGAAATTATAAGAATCACATTTAACCTGCGTAACCAAGAAATAACCAGATTCGCCTCTAATAGCTCTGCTGCCTGCAAAAACAAAAACGTTCTCACCAGTAGTTTGCGCCTTATCAAGAATTAACCTTCTGAAATTCAAATCTTTATTGTAAATTTGATGAAGTTTTTCGCAAGATACTTTCTCAGGCTCTTTAGTTATTTTTTGATCAAGTTCGTGCTGAAGTGCAGTTTTATATTGATATCTTACAATTTGCCATGAGCCAAGGAAAAGGAGGATCAAGACCATTACCACTGTCATAAACAGTGGTAACTTACTTTTTTTAGAAGGCATTATCTACCCCAAATATATACAAATACGTAGAGGAATAACCATACTACGTCTACAAAGTGCCAGTACCAAGCAGCAAATTCAAAACCAAGGTGATTCTGAGCGTCCATTTGACCGCGTTTAGCACGAATTAAGCATACAAACAGGAAAATGGTACCAATTAATACGTGCGCACCATGGAAACCTGTAGCCATAAAGAAATTTGATGGATAAACACCATCAGTAAACTTAAACGGAGCATGCGAATACTCTATCACCTGACATAATGTAAATAAAACGCCAAGTCCTACTGTAAGACTTAGACCAGTTATAAAATCCTTACGGTTATTTTCAAGCAAACTATAATGTGCCCATGTTACTGTTGTACCTGATAAAAGCAGGATTAATGTATTCATGAGTGGTAAATCCCATGGATCAAATGTGTTGATACCAGCAGGAGGCCACATTCCTTCTGCAACAGTCCAAAACCCATCTAAAATTCCCACTGGAAATAGGGCAGCACTAAAAAATGAAAAGAAGAACGCAAAGAAGAACATAACTTCTGATAAAATAAACAGAGCCATGCCAATTCTAAGACCATTTTGAACCACAACAGTATGCGCTTTGTCAACTATTGCTTCTTTTACAACGCTTTTCCACCAATAATACATAACGCTCAACACAGCCAAAAACCCTGCTGGCAACAAAAAATTACCTATAGCATGTTTATGCATAAATAAGACTGCACCAGAAGTTAGAGCCAGTAACGAAAATGCCCCGGCTATAGGTAGTGGACTTGGGTCAACTAAATGATATGAATGGTTCTGCTTTGATGACATTGTTATATCTCCATAAAAAACTTAATTATATTATAAAGCTATTTGCTGAAATCGGCAATTTACATTTTGATTTAAGTTTAAATATAATATTACTATCTATCTGAAATATCGAAAAAAGTATAGGATAAAGTTATCTCTTCTATATCATCCATGTTAGAATCTTTTTCAATTTTCGGATCAATGTAAAATAAAACCGGAAATTCTACTGCCTGTTTTGGGTTTAGTATCTGTTCTTCAAAGCAAAAACACTCTATTTTTTGAAAATATCTTCCTGCTCTTAATGGCGTTACGTTATAAGTTGCCATTATTTTCAATGGTTTATCTGACAAATTTTCAGCCTTATAATATGCAATTAAGTTTGCACCACTTAAACCCTCAACATATCTTGTTACATTTTGAAATTTTAGCGTAAGATGTTGCTCAACATTTGCATCAAAAAAAACTTTATATTTTTTACTACCTATTTGTTTTGATGAAACATTTGCAATTTGTACAGTTCCTGCAAAGCCTGTTTTTTGGCAGAATATACGGTAAAGAGGAACCGATCCATATGCAAGCATAAGCATGCCGATTGCTGCAATTATAACATTAATAGCAAGATTTCGGTTTTTAGGATTCATTATTTATACTGGTAAGCCATATTTTTTAAAACCCAGGTAAAAGAATAGCACCACTATTCCCATAATAATTAAAAATAGAGCTATATTTTTAGACTTTTTCTTTTCGTGCAATGGATGTAATGGCATTTAAGTACCTGATTTTGATATTAATGGTCTAAAATTAACATTATTATAAGGGCTTAGTCCATATTTATTATAATGTTTATCGCCTTTCTTTATACCAAATAATCCATAATATATTGCATTTGATATTAAAAATGTTAGGAAACTGCCAGATAGTAAAGTTAAACTCACTGTAGTAATAACTGTACTTATAAGAAAATTAAGAAACCATATAGCAATGTAAATTATTATTATAAATAAAAACGATCTTCCGTAATCATGCACCCTTCTTCTTAGTAACATTATACCGCAAAAATAAGCATAAATTGACATAACCATAGTCATGCCTAACGTTATGTAATATACTATAAATCCTTGGTTATCTGCAATTTTCAAAATGATATAACCTATGAAGGTACATATTACTGAAGCCATATTTGCATACCAAAACTCAGCCCTACTTGCCCTTCCATGCCTGATCGGCTTTAAGAATGTGAGGATAAAAGCATGTTTAAGATTATATATGAGGTTAAGTAACATGGTGTGCCTTAATTATTTCAATGAATTCTAGGTTGTAGTATATTATGTATGTTCATCTGTCAATATTCGTATAATTAAGTTGTGGTTGCGTATGTTTGATAGAAAGTAATTTTTATAAAATCTATTTTTTTTAAAAGGTTTTAAAAATTCTGACCACCTCGGGAAGGATTTTTTACTTCAATTTAAATGCGCCTTAATTTGACTTGTAAATTGATCCCCTCGGTTTTTTCAAAACCTCACCCTTTGGTCACAATTTATGTGAACTTTATAAATTACTAAGCTAGACCTAAAACACTCTATCTACAACCATCATTCCGTAGAGAATGAATAGATAAAGTATAGAGTATCCAAATAATTTTGGAGCATAGTTGAGATTGTTTGCTTTAAGAAGCTTAAAACTTCCCCACACAAAATATATACCTAAAATATTGGCAGCAATAAAATATGTAACCCCAAGCATTCCAATATAATATGGCACTAAAGTTGTTAGCCACATAAGAATAGCATAAACAAATATATGTAACTTAGTTGACTTTTGACCTTTTACTACTGGCAGCATAGGCACGCCTGCTTTTTTATAATCATCTGACTTATAAATTGCCAGCGCCCAGAAATGTGGAGGCGTCCACATAAAGATTATTAAAAAAAGAATCAGACTTTCGATTGAGACATTACCAGTTACAGCTGCCCATCCGATCATTGGCGGAAAAGATCCAGCAGCACCGCCTATTACTATATTTTGCGGTGTTCTTCTTTTCAGCCAGATTGTATAGATAAATACATAAAATAAAATAGCGCTAAGTAATACTGCGCTTGCAACATAGTTTACGCACATTGCCATCAAGAATACTGATAAAAACGCTGTACATACGCCAAATTCTAGTACCACATGCGGCGCAATTTTACCGCTGGGAATTGGTCTTTTTGCAGTTCTAGTCATGATTTTATCAATATCGCGGTCATACCACATATTAATTGCGCCACTAGCACCAGAGCCTAGGCATGTGCAAAGCACTGTCATAATAGCTGTAAAAAAGTCTATTTTTCCTGGAGCCAAAAGTATGCCTACAATGGCAGTAAATACAACTAATGTCATTACGCCAGGCTTGAGTAGCGCTATAAAATCTTTAATTTCAGATTCATATGCACTACCTACCTGGCTTTTGTGTAGTTCATGAGTAGATAACATTCTTTCCTTATTTTACCTCAGGAATTGACTCATATGAATGGAAAGGTGGTGGTGATGGAAGTGTCCACTCAAGTGTATCTGCACCATCTCCCCATGGATTATTTCCAGCTTCTTTTCCTTTCATAAATGCATAGAAAACAATGTATATAAAAAGGAATGTTGCAAACATTGTAATTAAAGAACCAACCGATGATACATAATTCCAACCTGCATAAGCCTCAGGATAATCTGGAATTTGTCTTGGCATACCAGATAGTCCTAAGAAGTGCTGAGGGAAGAATGTAACGTTTACACCAATAAATGTCATCCAGAAATGGATTTTAGCTAAACATTCTGAATACATTTTACCAGACATTTTAGGGAACCAGTAGTAAAAACCAGCATATGCAGAAAATACTGCGCCCATTGACATTGTGTAATGGAAGTGAGCAACTACATAATATGTATCATGGAATACTCTATCAAGGCCGCCATTAGCAAGCACTACACCTGTAACCCCGCCAACTGTAAATAGGAAAATCATACCAATTGCAAAAAGCATCGGAGTTTTAAAGTCAATTGAACCGCCCCACATTGTTGCAATCCAACTGAATATTTTTACACCTGTTGGAACAGCAATAAGCATTGTTGCTGCTGTAAAATAAGCAAGTGCATCTACTGTCATACCAACAGTAAACATATGGTGCGCCCATACAATAAAGCCAACCACACCAATTGCGATCATAGCGTATACCATTCCTAAATAGCCAAATATAGGCTTTCTTGAAAATGTTGCAATAACGTGACTGATAATACCAAAACCTGGAAGAATAATAATGTATACTTCAGGATGACCGAAGAACCAGAATAAATGCTGATAAAGCACTGGGTCACCGCCACCAGCAGGGTTAAAGAACGATGTACCGAAATTACGATCAGTAAGTAACATTGTTATTGCGCCACCAAGTACTGGTAATGCTAAAACTAATAAAAATGCAGTAAGTAAAATAGCCCATACAAAAAGTGGCATTTTATGAAGTGTCATACCTTTACAGCGCATATTAAATATAGTTACTATCATATTGATAGCACCAAGTATTGACGAAATACCAGCTAAGTGCAGGCTAAAAATAGCCATATCCACAGCAGCACCTGAATGGAACATTGAATTTGAAAGCGTTGGATACACCGTCCAGCCAGTACCTGCGCCCCCTCCTACAAAAGCAGAGCCAACAAGTAAAATTAATGATGGTACTAAAAGCCAGAAACTAATATTATTCATTCTTGGGAATGCCATATCAGGTGCGCCAATCATGAGAGGCACAAACCAGTTACCAAATCCGCCAAATAGTGCTGGCATTATCATAAAGAATACCATTACAAACGCATGGGCTGTAAGTACTACGTTGTATAATTGATAGTCACCACCAAAAATTTGTCCATTTGGCTCCATAAGCTGAGCTCTGATAAGCCATGAGAAAAAACCACCTACTAAACCTGCAAAAATTGAAAATGCAATATACATTGTACCAATATCTTTATGGTTTGTAGAGAAAAGCCATCTTTTCCAACCTGTTGGATTATGATGATCTAAATGTGCGTCTGTACCCATAATTCTACCTTTCCTTTGCCTAAAACTTATTTAATACTTGCATGATTGTATGATCCAGAAAACTTTGTCTTAGCAGTTTTCAGCCACTCCGCATATTCTTCTTTTGAAACAGCTTTAATTGCTATTGGCATGAATGCGTGGTTTACTCCACAAAGCTGTGAACACTGACCATAATATACGCCAGGTTTTTCAATTTTCACCCATGTTTCATTTGTTCTGCCAGGTATCGCATCTGTTTTGAGACCAAAAGCAGGAAGTGCAAAAGAGTGAATCACATCCGCTGATGTTACTAAAATTTTTACTACTGTATCTACAGGAAGAACTACCTGATTATCTACCTCTAGCAATCTCTTTTGACCTTCTTTCAAATCTTCATCTTTGATCATATAGCTATCAAAGCGTATATCATCTTTTCCTTCCATATCAGGATAAATATATTCCCAGTACCATTGATGCCCAACTACTTTTAATGTTATCTCTGACTTAGGAGTTACATCTGACATATATAATGTTTTAAAGGAAGGAACAGCAATATAAGCAAGAATAAATAATGGTATTACTGTCCAGATTACTTCGACGGTTACATTATGTGTAAACTTATTTGGAACAGGATTTGATTTTTTATTATAACGAATCATTACATACGCAAGTAACGCGGTCACAAATAATGTGATAGCTGTTATTATAACCATAAGCTCATTGTGAAAATCATAAAATGCGTGCATCACTGGTGAAACCGGTGGTTGAAAATACATTTCCCAAGGCTTAGGCTCCGCCGCATTTGCAAAATTTATTATACCAAATACCAGCGCGATCAAATAACTTATAACTTTCATGCAAAACCCATGTAAATCTTTATGATATAGACAATATATATAAAATATCATATATTTCAGTAATTACAACACGCTTTTATATCATATATTATGTTTAATAAAGATAAATTTTCAAATTACTTTGCCAAAAAGTCCCAATTAGATGAAGAATTCTTCACAAATTTTACAAATAAATCTCTCTCAAAGTTTGCTGATGGAGAACTTTTTTTAGAATATGTTGAATCAGAAAAATTTGTATTTGACGACGGCAAATTAAAATCATCCAGCTACAATATTTCTAGTGGATTCGGCTTAAGAGGCATTGATGGAGAGCTTTCCTACCTTGCGCATTCATCTGATATTTCTAAAGCAGAACTAGAAACAGCTGCTAAAGCTATTACAACAAGCTCTAATGATAATATTAGCATTTCTAAACCTGCGCCGAGCAATATCATTAGTTTGTATTCAGATGAAAATCCACTTATTAAAGATTTTGATTATCAGGCAAAAATTAGATTAATGCAGCAAATTGATAATTACCTAAGATCAAAGCATAATGATATTAAGCAAGTATCAGTTGGTATTATCGGTGAGTTTCAGGTTATTACAGTCTTTAGAAAAGACGGTGAGAAATTTTTAGATGTCAGACCCTTAGTCAGACTTAATATTTCTGTTATAGCTGAAAGTAACGGCAGAAAAGAAGCAGGATCAAGTGGCAGCGGAGGACGTCATAGCTATACAAGGCTCTTTGAGGAAAGTCACTGGCATAAACAAGCTGATGAAGCTTATAGAATTGCAAAAGTTAATTTATCTTCAAAGCCAGCGCCAGCTGGTGAAATGCCTGTAGTACTTGGTTCAGGTTGGCCAGGAGTATTACTTCATGAAGCAATTGGGCATGGACTTGAGGGTGACTTTAACCGTAAAGAAACCTCTGCATTCACAGGTATGATCGGCAAACAGGTTGCATCTAAAGGCGTTACCGTCGTTGATGACGGCACATTGCCAGAACGTAGAGGATCTTTATCTATTGATGATGAAGGTACAAAAACCTCACGCACTGTTCTTATAGAAGATGGAATTTTAATGGGCTATATGCAGGACAGGCAAAACGCAGCGCTTATGAATACTCATTCTACTGGGAACGGTCGAAGAGAAAGCTATGCCTGTAAGCCTATGCCGCGTATGACTAATACTTATATGTTATCGGGGAATGCCACCCAGGAAGAACTGATTAAATCAGTAAAACGTGGTGTGTTTGCCGTTAACTTTGGTGGTGGTCAGGTTGATATTACCTCTGGTAAGTTCGTATTTTCAGCATCTGAAGCATATATGATAGAAGACGGTAAGGTTACTCATCCAATTAAAGGTGCTTCCTTAATCGGCAATGGTCCTGACTGCCTTACAAAAATTACAGGCATTGCTAATGATATGGAACTTGACCATGGCGTTGGAACATGCGGCAAAAACGGTCAAAGTGTGCCTGTAGGTGTTGGACAGCCAAGTTTACTAATTAGCTCTATGACGGTGGGCGGCACTGAAATATGATAGATAGTTTATCTATACCATGCGATGAATTATTAGATAAACTGGATCAGGAATTTCAAAAAGCAATTTTAAGTGCTAAACATCCTTGGCATTTGGCAAATATTGCTACTATAAGCCTAGACGGAACTCCAAACTCTAGGATGATGGTCGTTAGAAGTCATGATTTATCAAAAAAACTGATTACCTCTAATACTGACATTCGCAGCCCAAAAGCTCAGGAGATCTTGGCTTTTCCTAAAGCATCTCTGCTTTTTTATGACAAAGAACATAAAATCCAGCTTAGATTAAAGGCAAATGCAGAATTAAACAATCAAACCCTTTTTGCGAAGTCTATGTGGGATTCTCTAAAAAAATATAGTCAGAAATGCTATACTGCCGACTTTGCGCCTTCATCCGCAAAACATCAAGATGACTCACATTCTCAATCAGGATTTAGTAACTTTAGCGTTATATCACTTACATATTATGAAATAGATATTTTGTTACTGCACCACTTAGGTCATATTAGGCGCAAGATTAATTTTGATTTATACGGCAATATTTCAGGAGATAAATTTTTGAATCCCTAAGAATTTTCCCTAAGTTCGTACCATTCTGCCTGAATTGCCTCTAAAACTTTTTCGTTTGATCTTGCAGGATCATCATAAAAATCTTCTAGTTCAGTTACTAATTTATGAAGTGTAGTAAACCTAAGTGACATAATGTCTACATCATGGTGTTCTTCTTCTAGCGCTTCTACTATTTCTTCAACATCCGTCCAGCATAATCTCATAAATGCCTCCAATTATACTTTAAAATTTTCAGGAAAAGGATGGTTTACCCCATCTATTTTAAAAGATCAAGAGAAAATACATTGACTTATTGTTAATAATCTGTTAAAAATAGCGCATTATTTTACAATTATAAAATCCAGATTTTAGCCATGCAGCCTGACACCATTGAAAAAACTACTACTTTAGAAGTAGATAGCACAAAATCTATTATAGGAATGCTTAGAGAAGAATTAAAACTTGAGCTTGAAAATTTAGGAATTACAGATAGCTTCAGAGTAAAACAGCTTTATCACTGGGTTTACAATAAAGGCGTTCAGTCTTTTGATGAAATGACTAACATTGCTAAAGATTTAAGGGAACTACTTAAGCAGCATTATAATATAAATCGCCCAAAAATTGTAAAAGAACAAATTTCATTTGATGGCACACGAAAATGGCTTATCCAGTTTGCTGATGGCGAGCTTGCTGAAATGGTGTATATTCCAGAAAGCGAGAGAGGAACTCTTTGTATTTCCTCACAAGTTGGTTGTACACTTACATGTAAATTTTGCCATACTGGCACTCAAAAGCTTGTTCGTAATCTTACGCCTTATGAAATTGTCTCTCAGGTTATGGTTGTACGTGACCGCCTAGAAGAATGGCCTTCTACGCGCCTGCCCCGCCTTGTTTCAAATATTGTACTTATGGGTATGGGCGAGCCGCTCTATAACTATGAAAATGTTAAAAAAGCTATGCAAATTGTTATGGATAAGGAAGGAATTTCAATATCCAGACGTAAAATTACATTATCAACGTCAGGTGTTGTGCCAGAGTTAGATAACTGCGCAAGTGAAATCGGGGTAAATCTTGCTGTATCACTACACGCAACTACCAATGAAATTAGGGATGATATTGTTCCTCTTAACAAAAAATACCCTATCGAAGAGTTATTAGCAGCATGTAGACGTTATACAGAAATAAGCAATACCAAAAAAATCACATTTGAATACGTAATGTTAGACGGGGTTAATGACTCTGATCAGGATGCTAAGCGCCTTATTAAGCTTATAAAAGGTATTCCAGCTAAGATAAACCTTATTCCGTTTAATCCATGGCCTGGTACAATTTATAAATGCTCACCTTGGACACGTATTCAAAAGTTTGCAGAAATATTAGAAAATGCAGGTTATGTAAGCCCTGTACGTACTCCAAGAGGAAGAGATATTTTAGCGGCATGTGGACAGTTAAAATCTGATTCTGTTAGAAAATCTAAGTCTATTTTCAAGAAAGAAGCGGAAGAGGCAAATGCTTAGGAATAAAAACCTTTAAACATAGAAAGCAAATCCTCAATTTCCTGATCGTTTAGTTTTCTAAGCTCTGGATTTGAGGGTTTTTGATTTTCCACAAATGGCTTTCCAGTCACCATAATCGAGTAAGAAGGCTCATTAACTGGTCTGACGTAATGCCATTCTTTATCTGACAACATTTCATAATAGCAGTTATCACTCAAAGCAAATGTAGTCGTAATATCTGGTGCTATACTTAAGCTTTCACTATATCCCACCCCCATTTCATAACCACCTTTGACAATTTTTATAGCAGATGACCATGGATGCGGATGAAATAGAGATTCTTCTTTTAAGCACGGGAAGATTTTATGTAAGTAAAATCTATATTCCCCGTATTGCTTCCAAAGTCTTGCCACATATGGCTTATGATAGTCAACATACACTGAATTCCAGCCAGATTTATCAACAAGCCATAGCGGCAGTAATTTTTCTATATCTTTCAGCAAACTAATCATTATTAATAATATAGTGCGTATTCTATAGGAGTTGGATAGTTCATAACCTTTTTATATTCTTCCATTTTTAGAGCAATATAATCATTTATAAAACCATTTGTAAAGACTCCGCCTTCTAGTAAAAAGCTTCTGTCTTTATCTAGATTTATCAATGCATCCTCTAAAGATGAAGCAAGTTTAGGTATCTTTTTAAGCCTTGCTTCACTCATTTTATAGAGATTCTCATTTACTGGCTCATTTGGGCTAATTTTGTTTTTAATACCGTCAATACCTGCCATTAAAATTGCCGCAAAACATAAGTATGGATTTGCTGTAGGGTCTGGGAATCTAAACTCGACACGTACGCTATTGTTTGAGCTTGCATAAGGAATGCGGATTGATGCAGAACGGTTACAGGCAGAGTAAACAAGATTTACAGGAGCTTCGTAGCCAGGAACTAATCTTTTATAGCTATTTGTTGTTGGGTTACAAAATGCGTTAAGCGCCTTACCATGCTTAATCACCCCACCAATGAAGTATAAGGCATCATCAGAGAGTTTTGCATAATTTGACCCTGCAAACAGGTTTTTTCCTTTATTCCAAAGCGACACATGTACGTGCATACCCGAACCATTTTCACCGAATACAGGCTTAGGCATGAATGTTACAGACTTGCCATAAGACGCTGCTATATTATGCACAACATATTTAAACTTCTGAACATTATCAGCACAGTTTACTAATGTACTGAATTTAAAACCAATTTCTGATTGCGATGGAGAAACCTCATGGTGATGTAAATGAGCCTCTATTCCAATCTCTCTCAAGGTTACAGCCATTTCACTACGCATTTGATAAAAAACATCATTTGGATTGCTAAGCAAATATCCACCTTTTGGTAAAGACCTATAGGCATTATTATTTTCTGGGTAGGATTTATCTGAATTGATAGGTAGCTCATAGCTATCTACGCTAAAACTTGAAGAATACGGGCTTGCTTTAAATTTCACATCTTCAAATATGAAAAATTCTGGTTCCGGTCCAAAATATGCGGTATCTGCAATCTCAAACTCTTTGATGGCAGCCTCTGCTCTTTTTGCAATTGCTCTTGGGTCATTATCATACAGGGCTATACTATTAGGCTCTTTAATGTCGCATATGATATTTAGCGTTTTATGATGCGCAAAAGGGTCTAAAAAGCATGATTCTAAATCAGGAAGCATTATCATATCTGACTTACTGATGTCTTTCCAACCTGGTATTGAAGAACCATCAAATCCTATACCATGACTACATGCTTCTAAAAAGTAATCGCTACTAAAAGAAAAATGATGAAACTTAGAATCAATACCTGAAAATCTTAGGTTTACAAACTCAACTTTATTTTCATCTATAACTTTCTTTAGTTCATTAATATTCATAACTCCCCCTATTATTTAATACCAATTCATACGAATTCGTGATATTTCTTTCATATAAGAAATAAGTTCGCAACTAATAATTCATTACATTTTGTAACAATATGACAATAAAACCTGAAATCATTAAACTAACTAACGGCATCACTCTTCTTTTTGATAAAACTGATAGCTTCTTTAGCTCTGCTGTTAGAATGCAGTTTAACTTTGGTAGTCAAAATGAAAAGCCTGAGCATTATGGTATTGCTCATTTTATCGAGCATATGATGTTTAAAGGCACTCAAAAACGCACATCAAAACAAATCATGGAAGAACTTGATTTACTTGCTGCAGATATCAATGCTTTTACAGGAAAGGAAACAACAACGTACACCCTTAACATTGTAAATAAATACGTATTTGAAGGCTTAGAAATTTTGTGCGATATGCTCTCAAACAGCACATTTGCTTTAGAGGAAGTTGAAAAGGAACGCAATGTTATTATTCAGGAAATTTATGAGTGCATTGATGATCCAGAAGAATTCTTAAATGATAACTTTATCGATGTTTGTTACGCTAATGAGCCTATTGGGCATAATATACTTGGCACTTTAGAAACAGTATCAAGCATAAGCCAAGCAGACTTAATTCATTATAAATCTGAGTACTATACATCTCAAAATATTGTTATCGCTATTTCTGGCAATATAGATAAAGAAAAACTTGTAGATTTTTTAAATGCAAACCTAATACTTCCGAATAAGCCGCTAAAGACTGCCCCTGTATCTCAATTTAAATCAGGCAATATGGCTTTGCAAAGAGAGCTTGAGCAATATCATTTTATTATCTCATTCCCATCAGTGAATTTGTTTGATAAAGACTATTATAAAGCAAGCATTATGAGCATGATACTTGGCAGTAGCATGTCATCTCGTCTGTTCATGCAGGTGCGTGAGCAAAAAGGATTATGCTACAGTATTGGTGCTTATATTAGCAGCTTTCTTTCTTCAGGGATGCTTAGTATCTCAAGTTCAACATCCAAAGATAAACTTCAGGAATCGATTGATGAGATTATTAGCGTTATAAACAGTATGCAAAGTATTACTGAATACGAACTTAATAAAATTAAAACTCATTTTAGCGTATTTTTTATGACATCTCTTGATAGCGTATCTACTCGCGCTAATTATTTCCTGAGTCAGTTTATTAAAAATAAATATATTCCTAGCTTTGATGAGATTGCAAAAGAAATAGAAAGCATTACTATAAAAGATATTGAAGAAATAGCTAAAAAAACATTTAATAATTCAAATATTGCTTTTGGTATAATTGGAAATAAGGCTCCTGATAAACTTTATGATAAACTCAAAAATATCAAGCTCAATTAGTGAGTTTTTGCAAACACCAGAGATTCTTAAATTTTCTAAATTATTCAAAAATTTAGAAAACTTTCGCTTTGTAGGTGGTGTTGTTCGCAACTTAATTATGGGGCTTAAAGTTTCTGATTACGATATAGCAACAATTTACAAGCCTGAAGAAGTTATTGAATATTGCAAAAGCAACAATATACCCTGTAAGCCAACAGGACTTGCCCATGGAACCGTTACAGTTATAATTGACAAAATTCCTTTTGAAATAACAACATTACGTATTGATATCGAATGTGATGGCAGGCATGCAACAACCGCTTATACGACTTCATGGGAAGAAGATAGTTCTAGACGTGACTTTACTATCAATGCTATGTATCTCGATTTTAGTGGCAATATTTATGACTATCATAACGGTATCACTGACTGTAATAACCGCTTTGTAAAGTTTATAGGAAATCCCCAAGCAAGAATTGAGGAAGATTATTTACGTATACTAAGACTATTCAGGTTTTGGGCTATCTATGGAAGTGAGCCTATTGAAAAACAGACCTTAGATATTTGCAGGGAAACTTCAAAATATTTAAATATAATCTCCCCTGAACGCATTAAAAACGAACTTGATAAAATTATAGCTTCACCAAAGTTTTATGAAACAATAAGTATTTTATATGAGTATAAAATATTAGATTCCTTAGACTACTTCAAAACTATAGAAATACCAAAGCTTTCAAAAGAAAAACTTGAAAGCCCTACACTACACCGATGCTATGTATATTATATACTTTTTCATCAAAATGACTCTTTATTAAAAGATTTTCCATTTTCAAAAATTGAAAAAACAACTATTTCTGATTTTCACAAATTTTCTGATCAACCCATAGAATTTGCATTATATTATAATGGCTTTGAATTTGCTTATGCTACTGCAATGATTAAAGGTGACACATCATTAACCCTGCAATATCAGCATACTAGCACCACGTTACCTGTTACAAATCATGATCTTATATCATATGGACTTAAAGGAAGCGAAATTAGCAAAACAAAAAAAGCTTTAGAAATCAAATGGATAGAGTCAAAATTTAAAATTTCTAAAAAAAGTTTACTTGAGTCTATTGACAACTGAAAATAGAAATACTATATAAACTCTCCCTTACTTAACAACCTATTGTTACGTAATGTTAAATTCTACCTGAACAAGAATTGTATACACGTAACCAGTTAAAAGGTTTATAATTTAATAAGCCTTTGTTTATCAAACCACATTCATTTTTATATAAGAGGCTAACATGAAAATCAATTCACTAGTCTGTTTTTTAGACAACTTCAAAGAATTAACTATAAAAGAGTTTGAAAGTAATCAACTGCTATTTTCATCTCCATTATCATTACAAAATCCAGCATTCTCAGTGCTTAGGTTTTTGCAGAAACACCAAATTATTACTTTCATACAGGGTGAGAACGACTGCATTGATGGAATTAATATAATTAATGATTCAAAGATCCCAAGTCAGCTGAAAAATGCTAAAGACTTTATCAAAGCCATTGTTACCAAAACACATAACAATACAGAATCTGAATTAGAAATAGACATGCCTTTTTCCCTTGATCCTGTTACTGATTATCTTTTTACTGAATCCGATATGATTAGTACAAATATTGTGAATTTCACTAAAGTAGTATTAGATAAATTAGCATTACTTGCTCAAATTAAAGTGTATAAAAATGGCACTGATGAGAATACAACTTATGACACTGCAAATAATGTTGCTGAAATTAAAATCGTAAGTATATCGGCAAAAGGAAAAGAAATACTGAAATATTTTCAGGATAATTTAAAAATACTTACAGTAACATATACAGGCAAAAGACCAGGGTATATGGGAACTACATATGGTCAGGTTGATATTGATTTTATTACTATTAGGTTTTTACGTAGCTTAGAAGATATCGCAAACTATATTAATAACTTTAATCAAACTACTACATTGTTCAATAACATGCATAACCTATTAAATATTCAGGCAACTCACCTTGATAAAACAATGTCTAATTTTAGTGTATTTAATCAAGCAACCGACCAGTTGTTCTGTTTGTCTGCAAACATAAATCAAATACCGAGTTTTATACAAACGTTTTTAAATAATATTGAAGTAAAAGGAATTACGGAGAAGATAACATTTAGCTCTAAAGTTCAGTATAAATTTACACCAGAGAATGTGAAAGTACTCCATGATGAATGGCTTAAGTACACAGAACATTTTAATAAACTTAAGGCGTCTTTTTTAACTTCATTTTTTGATTCACCTACAAAATATTATGAGCAAATGGATAAGGTATTTAATCCTAAAACAATATTCTACCTTAGAGAATTTGACTTTAATATCGCAATGTTTCACAGATTAGAAAACGAAGGAATATTAAGCATAATTAAAGTGGATGAAGAACTCAGAACTATAGAGGTTCATTTAAACTGCAATAGACCGAACTTATTATTAATACGCAGATTATTTAACAACATAAAATTACTCAAAAATATAGAAGCTAAATTTACAGGCTTGTTATCTACTTCTATGACCGGAAAAACTATTGTATTAAATCAGGAGCAATTCAATACTAACCAGAAACTTATAAAAACTTTGGCTGATAATAATATCATTCTATACAGAGAGTTTAATGACCAGCATTTAATAAGAATTATTGATTATATTGAGCTAGTTAAAGCCACTCCTAACCTTCAATCACAAATTGCTGAGGAATACATACTTAAGGCTGACGAAGGCACATATTTTGCACTGCCTAAAGCTTTACTATTTTTTGGCGAAAGCAATAATAGCAGCATTGCTGAAGCAAATAAGCTTGAATGTATTGCAAGAGCAGATCAGAAAGAATTGGCACGATCAATACGATCTTTTTTAGAAAAATACTCAATGTCATACATAAACCATTCATGCAAAGTTGAAATTTTCGCTTACATGAGAAATCTCATTGCCAGTGAATCTACCAAAAAAATATCAGTTAGAAATATAAATAAACTCGTTTACACATTTGTAAGAATGTTATATCAGCCTAATGGAACACCACCGCAAGAATTTAGAACCGATCTAATTAATTTACAAAACAGAATTTTATCTATTACAAGTAGTGAAACAGCAGCAGGATTACAGCCATCAACTTATGTTAATCCTCTTGATAAAATACTCAAAAACAAACCATTTATCAGATCAACAATTGATAGTCGTTTTATACCCGAAAAATATAAGAAGAATAATTTGACCGATCCGTTTTATATATTAAACATGCCCCCTCATGAAATTTTGAAGGTTTCTAAAGATAATATGTTAAGTAGTCTGAGAACCTATGTAGATGAAATAAGAAACAGGCAAATTATGAACGGTACTAATTTATAGTTATTTAGTACCTAGTGTAAATACTCTCAAAGCACGTTTAAATACATGTTTTGAGAATTTACCTGTACCACTATAAACAATAAATTCACTATTAGCTTTCTTTCCCTGTTTAATTTGATCTATTATTGCAAGACCGTCTAAATAATATAGCAAAAATTTATTATTGATATTTTCGTAATCATAAGATCCTGCAAAATAAACATTTTTCATAATTTCTTTATCGGACTCACTTAAATCGTCATATTGGTTAAGCCCTAAAACTCTAAAATTATCTATATTAATTTTCTTCTCAATAAATTTATCAAAAACATCTCTTAGGTTATTAGCATGACCAAGTATCAAAATACCATCAATCTGCGTTGCCGTAGAGAGATTAGCAGCAACAGATTTAACTGAATAATCTAATGAAGATTCAGTATACTGTTCAATCTTAGCAACAGTCATATTATATTTACTCACAGACTGATTAATATAGCTGATAATATCACTGTTAAGCTTTGAACGCGGAGCTATAACATACAGGTTTTTCATACCCGTAACACTATGATATTTTAAAAGAGCATTTATTTGATCGTGCGGATGGACACCTAGCAAGTAAATGTTTTTGCCTGCTATATCAATATTATTTGATAATGAAAAGAACTTAGTTTTAGGTAATAATTTAGAAGCATTTACCGTATCATTATATTTAACAGGACCAATAACATATTTCGTGTTTGTAGCTATTTCTTCTACCTTTCCGACTATTGTAATATCATCCTTATTTTTAAGGTATGATATTATATTTTGATTCATTTCAGGCTCAGGAATAAAAAATACTTTATGACTATCTTGTTTTCCAGAAGAATATACAGGAGCAATTTTACTAAGATCGCTATTAGAGCAAGATGTTAATATAAAAAAAGTACAAATGGTTAAAAAATTTATAATGACGCGCTTCATTTTTTATGCTCTAATCTTTAATAATAAGTATATAAATTAACATATCATAAACAGAGGTTTGCTATGTCTACAGATAAGCTTGCGTCCACTCCCGAAAAGAAACCGTTTGACCCATTACGCGCCTCTGGAGAAGTAACCCTAGTTTACCAGCCTACTGATATGAAAGAAGATACAACGAAAAAAGAAAAGTTACAAGTTGAAACAAATAAAGAGCCTTCTTCAGCTAATGACAACCCTCCTACATCTGAAGAAACCATTATAACTATATCTAAAGAAAAGAAAAAAATTAAACGTCTGGGTTCAAAAATAACTCGTAATTTTATTCCAGCAGATGACCAAGAAAATGATAAAGATTTTGAACAAAAGAAAAAACTTCTAAAAACAATGGGAGATTCAGCTTTTAGCTCAGATAGTGTAGTTAACAATAAACCCACAAAAAAGAAATCTTTTTGGAAGAAAATATCATCCTGCTGTGGCTATGGTGATGATGCTTTGGAACGTGACATTGAATACCTAGAAGATAACAAAGAAATGTTATTAAATACTATGCAGCAGTGGAAAAATCGGATTAGTTATTTTGATAATCCCGACAATCAAGACGGCACCCCTAAAACGCAAGAGCAACTTAAAAGTAATAAAGAAATTGTCGAAGATGCAAAAGTAAAACTCAGGGAATTATCCAGCGAACTAACAGAAGTTTCTGAAGAAATTAATTCAACAGAAACTGCATTGAGGCAAAAGATACAAGGCAAGATTACTTCAAAACTATCTATGGGTCTTGGTATTCCTGGCGCTGTCATTACCGCAGGAGCTGCAATAATTGCACCGATGTCAATGGTACCTGAAATTGTTAAAAATGTAGCCAATCCTATTAGTGGATTATTAGGTACAATAGGGAATATTATTACGGTAAGTTTTGGTCAACAAGCTCGTTCTGAAGGCGCAAAAAAGTCTATAAAAGAAAAAACGAGATTCCTTGAGTCTAAAAAACAAAAAGAGCAAGATAGATATATTATGGAAAATGCCACTTCCCCTGAAGAAGCTTGGCTTTTATATACAGCAAGACAAAATAATATCACCCCTACCTCAACACTCAGAAGATCAACTTTAGGAGGATCTTCAACGTTTAGATGGCAAGAAGACAGAGCAAGAGACGTAGCGCAGAATATGGCGAATAATTATAAACGGATTAATAATAATGAAATTAAGAAAATTCTTACAGAGCATTTTAATAACATTACATGTTCTTTTTGCTCCGACAAAAAAGGGCTTTCTGACGCTATTGGTCAAATAAATAAAAATTATGATAATAACGGCAGATATCTATTTATTATAAAAAATGATTGCAACAAAAACTATAATAGTGCTGAGTTTTATACTGCACTTGTTATTTTTAATAAAAAGGCATATTACATTAATCCTCTTGCTTTGGATGTTCCTGATTATATAAAAACGATAGTTAATCCAATGTTTGAAGATACAAAGATCATAGTCACTAAAAATCAGGGATATGATATTAATCATAGGTACTTTAATTATGTTTTAACAGAGGATATAATCAAATTTTTCACTGCTTTAGACAATAGTACACTTAGTAGGTTTAAAATTACCGAATCACCTGATGTGGATAAAATTCAAAAAGAATTTTTAGATATAATAGGAGATAAAAACCTCAGATCCATATAAAACTCAACTAAAAATATTAATTTATATACAACTTGCTAACAAAAGTGTTGCGAATGCCCCCAATACTGGTAAAATGTATATTATTACCTTAAAAATTTAGCGGGATTTATAGCATGAACAAGTTTTCAGATGAAATTGTAGTAGGTGGCAAAGCGTATACTATTTATAGCTTAGAAAAAGTTGCTAAGGAATATGATATTGACTTAACTAAACTCCCTTACAGCATGAAGGTTTTAGTTGAGAATCTTGCGCGCAACTATGACGGCAAAAACGTTACAGATGAAGATTTTCTTGCTATCAAAGAATGGATAAAAAATCCAAAATCTGATAAAGAAATTGCATTTTCTCCTGCAAGGGTACTTATGCAAGACTTTACAGGTGTACCAGCAGTTGTAGACCTTGCTGCAATGCGTGATGCGGTCAAGAATTTAGGAGGCGACCCAAACAAAATCAATCCATTAGCCCCAGTAGACCTTGTTATTGACCACTCTGTTCAGGTATTAAAATATGGTACCAATGCTTCATTCACAGAAAACGTAGATGAAGAATACAAACAAAATGATGAAAGATACAAATTCCTTAAGTGGGGTCAAAAAGCTTTAGCTAATTTTAGAGCAGTACCTCCTGGAACTGGTATTTGCCATCAGGTAAATCTTGAGTACCTTGCAAAAGTTGTCTGGACAAAAGATGAAAATGGCAAAACAACTGCATATCCTGATACGGTAGTAGGAACAGACAGTCATACGACCATGATTAATGGTCTTGCTGTACTTGGTTGGGGCGTTGGCGGTATTGAAGCGGAAGCTGCAATGCTTGGTCAACCAATTTCTATGTTACTTCCTGAAGTTATTGGCTTTAAGCTAACAGGAAGTTTACCTGAAGGTACAACTGCCACAGATTTAGTACTAACTGCAACTGAAATGTTACGTAAAAAAGGCGTTGTAAATAAATTCGTAGAGTTTTATGGCTCAGGTCTTGATAAATTAAGCTTAGCTGACAGAGCAACAATCGCTAACATGGCTCCCGAATATGGCGCAACATGTGGATTCTTCCCAGTTGACGTTGAAACTATTAAATATTTAGAGCTTTCAGGAAGGGAAAAAGAAGTTATAGAATTAGCAAGTGAATACTCTAAAAAGCAAAAAATGTGGCGTGATAGTGGTGATACCATGGTATTTACCGATACACTTGAACTCGATATTTCTAAAGTAGAGCCAAGCCTTGCTGGACCTAAAAGACCTCAGGATAGAGTTACTTTATCTAAAGTAAAAGATTCAATGCTAACAGCTCTTCCAGAACTATCAAAAAATAAATCAACTTCAACAGACAGAACTTTTGAAGTTAAAAACCATGACTTTAAACTTGCAAACACTGACGTTGTCATTGCAGCAATCACAAGCTGTACAAACACATCAAATCCAAGTGTTATGATAGCAGCTGGTTTAGTTGCCAGAAATGCACATAAACTTGGACTTATGCCAAAACCATGGGTTAAGACCTCTTTAGCACCAGGTTCAAAAGTTGTAACAGAATACCTCGATAAAAGTAACCTTACTAAAGATTTAGATGCTATAGGTTTTAACCTTGTTGGTTATGGCTGCACAACTTGTATTGGAAACTCAGGACCTCTCAAGAAGGACATAGAAGATTCAATCGCTGCGAATGATATAGTCGCAGCCTCAGTTCTTTCTGGCAACCGTAATTTTGAAGGAAGAGTACATCCATTAGTAAAAGCTAACTACCTAGCATCTCCTCCTCTTGTTGTTGCTTATGCGTTAGCAGGAACTACCAATATTGACCTTACAAAAGATCCTATTGCTCAGGATAAAAATGGTAATTTTGTATATCTTAAAGATATTTGGCCTACAAATCAGGAAATTCAGGATATTATCAATAGTGTAATTACACCTGAAATGTTCAGATCTAAATATGCCGATGTATTTAAGGGTGATGCTTTATGGCAAAAAATTGCTGTGACAGAAGGTCTAAACTATAGCTGGAGCAAAGATAGCACATACATTCAAAACCCTCCTTATTTTGTAGGAATGACAAAACAGCCTACATTAAAAGGCGATATAAAATCAGCTAGAGTACTTGCAATTCTTGGTGATAGCATTACTACAGACCATATTTCACCAGCAGGTAACATCTCTAAATCAAGTCCTGCAGCTAAGTATTTAGTTACAAACGGCGTTGATCCAAAGGATTTCAACTCATATGGAGCAAGACGTGGTAACCATGAAGTTATGATGCGCGGCACATTTGCTAATATTCGTATTAAAAACGAAATGATTTCTGGTGTTGAAGGCGGATACACTAAGCATATTGATAGCAGCGAACATGAAAGCATCTATGACGCAGCAATGAAATATCAGGCAAGTAATACGCCTACTGTCATATTTGCTGGCAAAGAATATGGAACAGGATCTTCACGTGACTGGGCTGCTAAAGGTACTCTATTACTTGGCGTTAAAGCTGTAGTTTCTGAAAGCTTTGAAAGAATTCACAGATCTAACTTAGTAGGCATGGGAATTTTACCGCTAGTGTTTAAAAATGGTGAGACAAGAAAAAGCTTAAATCTAAAGGGTGATGAAACCATAGACATTCTGGGTTTAGAAAAGGGTATTTCTCCAAAAATGGACTTAAGGCTTATAATTACTCGCAAAGACGGCAGTAAGCTTGAAACTTTAGTTACATGTAGAATAGATACCAAAACTGAAGTTGAATATTACTTACATGGCGGAATACTGCCTTACATGATCAGGAGCATTGCATAGTTGCCACAAAATATTGAGAGCATTAAATCACAAATAAAAGATCAGCTTAGTAAGCAAACTTTTGCCGAAAGATCTAAGTATATAGCTGACAAAATGCGCGATACAATTGTAGCAGATCCTACTAATAAAAGATCTGAAATGCTTGTTAAAATGCTCTCAACTGTTGCTCTTGGTCTTGATCAAAAAGGCTCAAAAAAACTTATGCAGGCTAGCAATTATTTAGCACATGGTGGGGGTGCAAGCCGAATAAATATGCGCCTCCCCAAAACATCAGGTACATATCATCATAATGATACCTTAGAGTTCTATTTAGGTGGCTCGAAAAGTAAGATGTTATCCCTAAATTATAGCAGCAAAGATTTGGTTCGTAATCAAATAGGATTTCAAAGAATTTCCTCAACTCATAGCGCATCTGTTAAAAAGACTGAAAACGGTACTGAATTTGCTGAAAAGAAAACTAAAGGCGTTAGTAAAGCGGTTAGTAATCTTGATGACATTATTAGGCAAAAAGCTAAGAACTTTAAGGGCGCAACCAGGTTTTTCTATAAACTTGCAACTCTTATTCCAAGAGCTGTTTCAAAAGTAGCAAAACTGGGTAAAAAAAATATATTTAAAAAACACCATAAATATGAAGAATACGGCATTAATATGGCTATTGGCGGCAAAGGAAACACTAATGCTGCTGGCAAACCCATTGATTACAATGGTGAAAATGGACATGCTCTTATTGGTTTTATTCCACCTAATTATAAAAGAGAGGGACTCCTACAGTTTGGTATAGAAAACTCAGAACCAGGAAAAGCAGGTGCTTTATCAGGTGTTCACGACGCCAAAGCAATTCCATCTGAATTTTCAGCTTTTGCAACTCTTAAGATGAATAGTATTAAAGGATTATCTGGCGCCGAAAATTATGATATACCGCAAAAACTTGGGGATGTTAAAATTGATCTAACTCAAAAACCCTGGCTTATAAATGCAGCCGGAAAGCTAAATGATGCTATTATGACTGAAATTAAGCAAGGTAAGACTGAACTTTTAGATTTAGTCACAGGCAGGGACATTTCAGAAGTTAGGGAACATCCTAGAATTAAAGCAATCATAAATGACGCCCAAATGCAAACAGCTTTAGGCAATGATAAAGTTGATTTATCAGGCGTAACAACTGGCGGAAATGGAAATAGCGGCTTAATGAATAATATTCAGCAAGAAAACCCAGGAATAAAAAAATAAATCTTATTTACTAGACTTCTTATTATCATAACCAATAAGTACTGCACTTATCACTATTACTGCAAGACCTACCCATACTGTCATAGATGATGGAATTTCTCCAAATACTATAAAGCCTATCATTACAGTAAACACAAGTTTAGCAAATCCTACGGGCGTCAAAGTGCCAACTTCTGCAAGTTGATATGCTTTTGTTGTTGAGTAATGCGCCCCAAATGATAGAAAGCCTAATAACACTAACCACGGATACATAGATAAATCAGGCCATGCCCATTCAAAATATGCGAATACTAAAGCAAAAGGCGTCATATACACTAATAAACTCAATGTCATAGCTTCTGGAGAGTCGCCCAGAGTTCCCATTTTTCTGGATATTAACTTGGTAGTTGCAATTGATATAGCAGAAAGCAGTGGAAGGATCAGCGCCCAGTTAAAAACTGCATCATCGCTACGCAGCCCAATGTCTGGTCTCATAATAATAAATACGCCAAGCATTCCTATAAAAATACCTAGTAGCTTACTTATTGAAAATCTTTCATTTAAGTAAAGTTTTGCGCCTATTACCGTAAAAATTGGACCCGTAAAGTTTAGTGATGAAGCCTCAGCAATAGGCAGCCTGGATAATGCCGCATACCATAGAATAATACCAAGAACTGCAGTCGTAATTCTAATAAAATCAAGACCTTTATGTATGATTTTTAATTGACTAAACCCTGTACGCCACACAAAAAGCACCATAAACATGGTGCCAAATAAACTCTGCCAGAATGTAATTACTGAAGAAGGTACTAAATGAGTATGCCCTGGTGAAGAAATATACTTTACTACGCCGTTAATACTTGCAAAAAAGAAACAAGCGGCTAATTTCCAGCCAATACCTTTTAAAGTTTTGGAATCTATATTTAAACATAGCAGCTGAGCTATGTCTTTTATACTAATGGCTTTTCTCATTTTTAAAATACCTAAAAATATTGCCTTGCAGCCTACTATATGATTTTAATATTATTTAGCAATATAAAAATCCATCGATTGTGTTATGGCAAGAACTTGTATTATTTTCCCATGGAAAATCTAATGTAGGATTAAAGCATGCATCAGATATTACTTCGTTACAGTGTAACTCATCATGAAAATAACTATCATACTTATGTATTTTATAATTAAAATCACCAGTTACCAAATAGTGATCTGTATGAAGTTCCTCAAGCTTATGCAATATTTTTGTAGTCTCATTTACGCTTTTTAGCTCTTCCTTTGTATTCCCAAAATTAAAGCCTTTTAAATGGACGTTTGCAATCGCTAGACTATGACCTTCCTCATCTTCCAATACACTTACATTAAATCTATGAGCATTTTTTTCTAATTCTTTATTTAAATCTTCTTCTACGATTTTACTTTCCTGAGATTTTAACTTAAACTTATCACTGTTATATATTGTGACTTCATCTGAGTTATTGCTATAATATACAGAATAATGCTTATCATCTAGGTATGATAATTTAGCGTTGATTGACTCTATAAAATAATCTGCACTCTTACTTTCATAAGACATTTTAGGAAATTCCTGAAGGCATACTATATCTATATTTTGGTTAGATACATTTTTTTGCAAAACATCAGTAAGCAAATCTATTCTTGCAAAATACTCTTCTTCAGACTCAACAATTTTAAAACCATTATTATAAAAATTAACCCCGGTCTTTTTGTTATCGATAAATTTGCACTGCATCAGTACATTCCAGGTCATCACTTTTCCAAAGCCATTAGTATCCATAACTTGTGGAAGATGATCCGACACTATTTGATCGTTATATTTTAAATTATATCCCATATATTGCCCTATTTCTTGTTTCTTTAATATTATTTAGCAATATATAAAACCGTCGCATGTATTAAGCCATGCGCTGTCATCATTACCATGATATGCAGTTAATGTAGTCTCTAATTCAACTTGAGTTGCAATATCAAAATTATTAGCCTCTTTCTGGAAATAATCTTTATATTTATCAATATTATAATTAAAATCACCTGTTATTACATAATGATCTGTATCAAGATCTTCTAACTTATTAATAATCTTTGTTGTTTCATTTACGCTAATCCACTCTTCTGCTAAATCTGTGGGGTTAAATCCCTTAAGATGAAGGTTTGTAAGAGCTAAACTTTTACCATCCAAATTTTTAAACATACTCACATTAAATCTGTTAGAATTTCTTTCTAGAATATTATTTAATTCATTTTCAACAAATTTGCTGTCTTCAATTTTCAGAGTGTCGCTATTATAAATAGTAATTTCATCCGAATTATTACTATAATACACTGAATAATGTGTGTCATTTACATATGACAATTTAGAATTAATTGAATTAATAAAATAATCAGCACTTTCACGATCCCATGTCATTTTTGGAAATTCTTGTAGGCATATTACATTTATATTGTCGCTAGAAACAACATTTTGCAATACGTCAGTGAGTAAATCTACTCTTGCATAATATTCTTCATCTGATTCAAGAACTTTAAAACCGTTATTAAAAAATTTAACCCCTGTTTGTGAATCTTCAAAAAAATTGCATTGCATCAGTACATTCCAGGTCATTATTTTGCCAAAATCTGGTGTATCCATAACTTGTGGAAGATGATCAGATAATATTTTATCATTGTAAGTAAAGCTAATTGCCATAAAAAACCTATATAATTAATTTTATGGCAACATATTAACAAATAATTAACTTTTTGTCAAGCCTAAATTCTAGAATCTAATGCAACAGCTGATATGTAAAAAAGG
>MKSX01000018.1 GCA_001897445.1 Alphaproteobacteria bacterium 33-17
CAGACATCCTTATTGTCAACCCTTTTCCGTCACCAAAACTTTGAACTTCTACAATTGCGAAAAATGCATAGCATTTTGTAGCAATCCATTTTTAATCTCCCAAACCTTATGGCAATTGTTATCTAGCACTTTTCATTTATTATTAGTATAATTTTCTAAACTTAAAAAATACTCCATGGCTAATATTAACTTAAAAATTTTAGACCAAACCCACCTAAAAACCCTAGAAAATCTCTGGCAGTTTTATATATATTCCAGCAGTGACTTTTTAGATGCGAAGCTGAATGAAAATGGCTTATATAATGAAAAAGATTTAAGCGGCTATTTTAATAATCCCGCCCAAAAGGCTTATATAATAATGTTAGATGACGAAATTGCTGGTTTTGCGCTGCTAAACCAAAAAGGTATTTTAGAGTCTACTGATTGGCGTTTAGATCACTTTTTTGTCATGCATAAATTCCATGGCAAAGGTATAGCAAAAGCGGCAGTTCATGAACTTTGGAAATTATACAAAGGAAACTGGGAGCTTACTGTAGTGCCAACTAACACTAAAGCATTGGCATTTTGGCATAAAAACATAGAACAGTATACAAGTTATAAGTGCGATTATATCACTGTAGATTACGACCCAAAAATTAAAGAACGCTGGATATTTACTTTTAATAATTCATTGTAAAATGTAGCCAATCCAGAAACTTAAAATAATATCTTATAGCAAATGTAGTAATCACAAAAATGCTAATATAAGACATTGTATAAATTAATGCTTGCTTAGCGGTGAAACTAATTACCAATTTATCTTTCTTAGTATCTGATTTAGCAAACTCTTCCAACTTTGCATCAAAATTCTTGCTCCAGTGGTAAATAAATATAACTATAAGTATAGCAAACCATGCACATTCTTTATAAAATAAATAGTATAGAGAGTAGGCTGCAGCACCACCTATAATAGCGCAAAAAGGTATTGCCAGAAAAAATAAAGGGCCGCTGAAAATTCCTACTGAACCTCCTACAATATATGGCATAAGCATAAGGCACATTGGTAAGTGGCATATCAAGCCAGATAATTTAGGATATCTATGATTTAAACCTAAATCCTTTTCTTTAGATCTAGCCCTTTTAAATTCCCTATAAAAATATACAACTGATATGGTATTTAGAACTATGAAATGTGCAATTCTGTAGTAAGCGTAGATGCCTTCTTCATACTTACGTCCTATTTTGCTTAACTCAATTTCTGATATACCATGCCTAATATAAATATCAGCTATCAAATTGAATATTATAGAAATAGTGACAGCTATTAAAATTTTGTCGAGTTTAGTCATTGTAATTTTTATTAATATTTTAATAAATTATTTCATTTAAAATATATAATGTCAATTATAAATGTTACTTAATCTATCTGCCAATAAGCCAGTAAACAGGTGATGGTAAGGAAGGGCTTCGAGATTTTAATAAGTCAAATAAAAATACAGTCAATCTAAGAAGCATTAAATGTATTATGTACGTAATGCTAAATAATATAATGGAATCCATTTTTCCAAAAATTGGCTCTAATATATTATTAATATAAATTAAATGAATTGGATAAATAGCCAGTGAACTTCTACCTATTGGGTGGATAAAACGCTTAGAAAATTTAAGATGCTTAATATAATTAGCTGAGTGCATTAAAATTCCTGTGGCACCTAACAAAGCAATAAATATTCCTGTTGTTGCAGGATAAAATATGCAGTGATAACCATTTCTATTTGGCATATCAGAAGGTGAGATAGCCAATATTACGATGCCGCCCATAAGTACCCATGAAAACGCTAATAAATGTAAAGGGCTTTGAAAATAGTCTTTAGATAATGCTTCATAGTTTTTATAAATTTTTCCTACTATAAGCCCGCTTAGCATAAACGCAAGCCACGGAAACATAGGGAACCAGCCATTTATGAACCATGATTTAAATGCTGCCTCTTTTGGTATAATATTTAGAGTAGAAAAATTAGCAATATTAAATACTAAATCCTCATAACCAAATTTTTGCCTTAAGTATGGAGAGGCTATTAAAATAAGAATTATTAATATCAAAATAGCCTTATTATTCCACTTGCGCACTAAGTAGGTTACTGGTAATGCATACCCTATTAGATATAGTATATCAAATCCTTCAAATGGCACGGTTTTATTAATAATTAAGTCTGTTATTGCCCCAATAAAAATAATAAAAGCTGCCTTGAAAAATATGTACCTAAAGTTATGTTTACCGTTCATTAATCCCATCATAATTTCAGAGGTAACAACAAACATTGGAGCGGAAATTGAAAAGACATATCGTAAAGCCAAAGGTACTTCAGCATTTAAGTAAAACCGAGGAATTTGCATAGATCATTATTATAATTGCAAGTCCTCTTAAAGTATCAAATTCGCTTTTTCTATTACTCATAACCAACCTAAATAGTAAGTATTAATGGGAAAAATTCTAATTACCTTAAAAATTTTAATCAATAGGTTTTATAAAATTGTTTGTATAAATACTTGAAAAATAAAAGAATATGCTATAAAAAGCAAAAAATAATAAAACACAGTAACAAATGAAAGCTTTATTTAACATCAGACGCAGACCATCTGAAAAACAGGTCTCTTTTTTATCTTATACATGTAGTGGGGCGACATCCCTTGAAAACATATTTATAGAACTTGGAATAAGGCTAAGATTTGAGGAAGAATCTTTCAAGCAGGATTTCTTTAAATTTCCGAGAAAAATTGATAATAAATATAGCGAATATTCAAAAACCGAACACCTTATACCCTCGCAATTTGGGCTTCCTTCCTTGGTAGGGAATGACAATTTTATATTCAGAAATGATGTATCGGTATTTTTTACCCATAACCCAAAATTCTTAGGCAAAAACGAAAAAACCTTTATTTTAGTAAGGGATCCGAGGGATACATTGCTATCGCTATTTAAAATACATAATGATTTGGATGGGGAAAACTTCCTACATTTTGCCAAGAAGCATATAAATCTTTGGACTGCCTTTTATAATAAGGCTATAGATCTGCCTAACTGTTATATTTTAAGGTTTGAAGATTTAAAGCTTAACCCAATTATAACACTCAAAAATCTTATGATATTTATAGGTATAAGGTATGAAAATTCCAAAATTATCAATGCTATAGATAACTCAAGTTTTGAGAAAACCAAAGAAATTGAAAGCCAAATGATAGCCGAGTACCCTGAAATTGCGAGTAACTTTTTCCCGAAACGTATTACCAAAAGCGGTAAGTGCTACCAGTATAAGTTAGAAGAAAACCAAATTTTACACGAAGGGTTTGATTTTATTGAAAATAATGTATCAAACGTTATGGAGAAATTGGGTTACACCCTGTCTCAGAAAAATACAAATTAAACATGGTTTGATTTTGAATAATACTCAGGACATTTTAGGATAATTCCAAGATAATATCCTAAATTTATCCTAATAATAGGATATTATGTTCATTTTTATCATTATAAAAAGTTGGTAAATTTATGCTAACTAATTTGTAATGGTAATACGATGGAAAAATTATATTTTAATGACACATATCTTTTTGAAACAAATTCTCAAATAACAAGAAATTCAGAAGATGAGTTTGGAAAATACCTTATATTAAGTAAAACAATCTTTCATCCACAAGGTGGTGGGCAGCCTTCTGACAACGGTATAATTCAGACTAATGATAATAATATTAGGGTGCTACATGTTAAGCAAGTAGCTGGTGAAATAAGGCATTACCATGAATCAGAAAGTGTTACTGAAAATGAAATGTGCTATATAAAAATTGATGAAGCAAGAAGAATGTTAAATGCAAAATACCACAGTGCAGCACATTTGCTTGGTAATATAGTTGAGTCTATAAGCATCGCACAGGTTAGAAAAGGTCATGCATACCCAGGCGAAGCATATATTGAGGCTTATGGAAATATTGCACTGAATGAAACAGCGCTAGAAAATATGGTATCAGAGGTGATACAAAATGACCTCGCAATTATCATAGATAATAATGATTTGTGCCGTACTGTACAAATAGGAGATTACCCTAAAATACCTTGCGGAGGAACTCACGTTGTAAGTACAAAAGAAATAGGTATAATTAAAATAAAAAAGATTACTCATAAGAAAAATATTACCAGAATTTCATTTGAGGTTTTATGAAATTTATAACACTAAAAGATTATATAAAAAACATCAGCATTAGCATTGATTATAATAATATGCTTTTGGCATTCGAGGCAGATGGCGCGTTAGAAGAAGTCAGGCTCAAGCCATTTTATAATGAAGTTTTATATGCCATTTTCAGCAAGCATCCTAAACCTGTAAGTTATACTGAAATCACTGACCTGCTTATGCTACATAAACTTATGATTAGCGATATTACAAGACTGCACAGGAAAATGTCGGAGCTTAAAAAATACCTTGAAAGTCAAAGCCCATTATTTAAGGATATTTTTATAAATTCCAGAAATCATGGCTATGGGTTATCTTTTAATTTTAAGCCAATTAAAATTGAGGATAATGGCTTAGTTGTTAGCAATACAAAAATAGCGAAGTACCTTGATAATATAAAAGACTTCATAGATTCTTCTATCAGCGAAATTGAGGATTTTAATATTATAAAAAATGATTTTGGTTATATTGTAGATACAAAAAAATTTAAAGATGAGATTTTTTCCAGAGTAATTTCCCTAGATAATATTAAGGAAATTTTTATTGAAGAATTGATGCTAAATAAAGCTGAATTTAAATGCATAAGGCTTGAATACTGTTTTGCGACCTTAAAAACTTATATAGGGCATGCTAGAATTTCTGAATACCCAATCACGCCAAAACAGTGGGGAAAATGGTTTGAAACTGAAATTTGGAAAGTCTATAATTCTTTAGTAGAAGTTATAATTAGTTCAGGAAATTAAGTGATTCAGAGCTAGAATGCTGAAAAATGCCTTGCCTTTTTCTCAATGAACGAGCTGAAATAATTCTTTGTCATTCAATTGCTTTTATAACAAAGCGTCTTTAATCTTCTTGGCTGTTTTTTTATCAAAACCTGGGGCTTTTGCAATGTCATCAATGCTTGCACTGCGGATTGCTTCAACTGAACCAAAGTAATTAAGTAGCATTGCTTTTTTAAATTTACCTATACCGGGAATACTATCAAGCTGCGAGGTTTTAAGCTCTTTAGAGCGAAGTTTACGGTGGGTTTCAATAGCAAAGCGGTGAGCTTCGTCGCGTAAAATTTGTAGATACTTCATGATTTCTTCATTTTTATCAAAAGTAATGTCATCTAAGCGTTCGTTATAAAATTTTTCCCTACCAGCGTTTCTGTCCTTGCCTTTTGCAATGCATAAATATGGCAGGCGGAAACCCATTTTGCTAAATACTTCTTCTACTATAGTTCTTTGACCTTTACCGCCATCAATGAGTAGTAAGTATCCAGTATAATCTTTATCCTTAAGCCTTTTGAGGCGGCGGGTAAGTACTTCGCGCAGCATCTGATAATCATCCCCAATGTCTGTATCTCGAATATTAAACTTTTTATACTCGGATTTTATAAAGCCTTCTTTGCCCGCCACTATCATTGCGCCAACTGCATTCGTACCGCTTATATGGCTGTTATCGTAAACCTCGATGCGAGTAATTTCTTCTTTAAATTCAAAAGTCTGTTTAATTTTAGATAATAAATCTTCGTATTTATTTTCCTCTTCCATTTTCTTTTTAAGGCTAGACTCTGCATTACTTACGGCAAGCCCAACTATTTCTGCTGCTTCACCACGTTTAGGAACGGTGATTTTAACTTTATAACCCGCAATTTCAGATAGGTTTGCCTGAATAGTATCATGTTCCTGTGCATCTCCTGACATCCAAATGGTTTTGGGTGGTACACGGTTTTGGTAAAATAACCCTAAAAACGCATCTAATACTTCTGCATCCGAATATCCTTCAGCATGAGCTGGGAAATAAGAGCGATTGCCATAGCTTTGCCCACCTCTGAAGAAGAAAATTTGTATACATATGTGCTTATCAATACGGTACATACCGATTGCATCCACGTCAATTTCGCCTTTTAAGTTAACTCTGGTTTTGGCTTCAATAGTATTTAAGGCTTTAATACGGTCGCGATACCGTGCAGCAGCTTCATATTCCATGTTAGTGCTGGATGCATTCATTTTGTCTGCAAGTGATGCTTTTATAGCAGTTGTATCGCCTTTTAAAAAGCTGATGGCAGCGTCGACGTTTTCTTTATATTCTTCTTTGGAAATAAAAGAGACGCAAGGTGCTGAGCATTTTTTTATTTGATATTCTAAGCAAGGGCGTTTACGGCTGTTAAAACAGTGATCGCTACAGTTCCTGAGTAAAAATACTTTTTGAATTTCTTCTATAGTTTTTGTTACATCACGTGCTGAGGCGAAAGGTCCAAAATAAACGCCATCCTTATGTTTTTTACCGCGATATTTTAGAACCTGCGGATATTCATGATCAGTTGTAATTTGAATATATGGAAAGGTTTTGTCATCACGAAGTAATATATTATATCTGGGCTTTAAAGCTTTGATAAGACTTGCCTCAAGTAGCAAAGCCTCGCCTTCAGACTTGGTTTCGATAACTTCCATTTGCACAACTTGCTCGATCATCCTTATGATTCGGTTATTTAGGCGAGCAGGAGATGTATAGTTAGTAACACGGTTTTTAAGGTTTTTTGCTTTTCCTACATACAGCACTGTACCCTTTTCGTCCATCATGCGATAAACGCCGGGCTTATTGGATAAGGTTATTATAAAATTTTTAATATATTCAAAAGATTTCATACTTACTGTAAAACCATAAACTTTATATTTACATATTTTATGGTTTTTTACAGTAAGCTAAATTATTTCTGTTTCAAGGTTTTTTTATTTAAATTCATGTGCATTTGTATTGTTTTGCCTCAGAATATCTAAACAAAGCAATTTTAATTTAGGCATTTCTACAACCTGATTACGCCACTGGCTATTTTCCTCTACCAGATTAGTTTTTAATTCTGCAAGTTCATAAACAATGGAAGAAGATTTTTCGGTTTTCTTAGGCCAGATTTGTATTAATAAATCACGAATTTCATTTTGTTTAAGCTCTGTTGCCAAATCCAGAGCATCCTGATTTTTATTATTAGTAATTTCTAAGTTAACATCATACTTTAAAATTGCTTTAACCGCTTCGATATCTTTATTTATAATCGCAAGATGTAATGCGGTGTTGCCGTCTTTATCCTGAGCATTGAAATTTAGACCGCATTCAACCAAAATTTGTAATGCGCTATATTTTCTTTTTGTTATGACAGTATTAATAAATAAAAGGCTGTTATCCAGGAAATTTTGCTTAAACTTTTCATTAGATAAATTAAAGTTTAAAGAGCTTATGTATTTTTCTGAACCATCAAAATATGTGATGAGATATAAGATAATATCTTTTAATTGCATAAATTTCTTTTTATCATCCTTGCTATTGTATAAATCAGGAATTTTATCTTCAGGTATTGAGCAAAGTTTACCTTTTATATCTTGCATTGTATCAATTTGTTCAATGGCACTTGTCAAAGAACGGGGGCTTTCATCGCCTGTAGATTTTCTTAATGTTTTAGGTGAAATTATCGTTGATGTGCTTTCGGAATTTCTTCTTGCTTTTCTGGTCACTGGTGCTGTTTGAGGTTGAATAATGGGTGTGCTATCGGCAGATTTTGTTTTTGACATAAATGAACCTATTAAAAAATTTACATTAACAATTGTATAGTATTATTTATTAACATGGTAGTGATAATTAATATATTTTCTGATTTTATTATTAAAATTGTTTTATTGTAACTTTAAAACTAAGGGTTTATAGATGAAAAATGATCATGCTGCGGATTGTTTAGAGGTAACTATCTCGTAATGACATGAGGTAAGTTTTCGCCGAAATTATGAGCCTATATAATTGTATGGGTTCGGAGTATCGGTGACGGAATTTTGAGTGAAAAGGGTTGACAATAAGTCTGAAAGGGTTGTGTAAAACGCTTTCTTTTTTCCTT
>MKSX01000019.1 GCA_001897445.1 Alphaproteobacteria bacterium 33-17
ATAACAGGAGTGACGAATGAAATGTAGCTAAACCTACATGAATGAGAAAACGACCTACTTAATTTTACAATTTATCAAAGTTCATAACGCACCCTTAGCTTAGCTGGATAGAGCATTAGACTACGAATCTAAAGGTCGGGAGTTCGAATCTCTCAGGGTGCGCCACTTAACTTTAAGTAAAAAATCGTTATTTTTTACTTGCAAAATGCCTGATACTTAGTTATTATGCATCCTAATTTGAAATACGCGCTCTTAGCTCAGCTGGATAGAGCAACAGACTTCTAATCTGTAGGTCAGAGGTTCGAATCCTCTAGAGCGCGCCACTCCTTTTAAAAATTTAGTTAGGTATGTATATGGATATTGCAAAAGTAGGTCATGGCGACAAAGCTCCTGAAGAAGTGCATGTAATTATTGAAGTTCCTAAAAACTCTGATCCTGTTAAATATGAGTTTGATAAAGAATCTGGTGCTATTTTTGTGGATAGATTTGTTCATACCTGCATGTATTACCCTTGCAACTATGGTTTTATTCCTAATACACTTTCTGGTGATGGCGACCCTGTAGACGTACTTGTTGTAAGCAACTTCCCTGTAATTCCTGGTGCAGTACTAAAATCACGCCCAGTTGGTGTTCTTATGATGGAAGATGAGTCTGGGGTTGATGAAAAAATCTTAGCTGTTCCTGTTTCTAAACTTGAAAAACATTATGACAATATTAAGTCTTACAAAGATTTACCTCAAATTTTACTTGATCAAATTTCTCACTTTTTTGAGCATTACAAAGACTTAGAAAAAGGTAAATGGGTGAAAGTTAAAGAATGGCAAGACGCTGACAGCGCTAAAAAAATCATTCTTGAAGGAATTAAAAACTGTAAATAATTAATATTAACAATAATTTCAATATGATACACAGAATCAATAACGATACAAAAATAATAGTAGCAACATTTTATGCATTTTGCGATTTGGGCGATCTTACCAAATTACAAACCACTTTAATTCAATTATTCAAAGATATGGGAATTAAAGGCACTGTATTACTTGCAAAAGAAGGTATAAATTCCACAATTTCGGGATCACGCGCTGGTATTGACAACGTTATTTTATTCTTTGAATCAATTGGACTTATGGAAAAATTAATGTACAAAGAGTCACTTTCAGATGACTACCCTTTTGATCGCATTAAAGTTAAAATAAAGCCTGAAATTGTTACATTTAAACAAGATGTCGACGTACATAACTTAAAAGGCACTTATTTAAATTCCGAAGAATGGGATGCTTTAATGGAAGATCCTAATGCCATTATCATCGATACTCGCAATGATTTTGAAGTGCAAATTGGTACATTTAAAAACGCAGTCAACCCAAAAATAGAGCGCTTTACCGAGTTTGCTACCTGGCTTGAGGATAATTTTGAGAACCTTAAGGATAAAAAAGTTGGCATGATGTGTACAGGCGGCATTAGATGCGAGAAAGCTACGGCTTACCTTAAAAAACTTGGTCACGACGAAGTTTATCACCTACATGGCGGCATTTTAGAATACTTCATTGAAGGCGAGAATAAAAAAGGCAACTGGATTGGTGGCTGTTTTGTTTTTGATGATAGAAAAGTTCTTGATGACCATCAAAATACATTAGGGCTACCTGAAAATAATTAAATCCAGTAATTTGAATCAGTACTAATTTAGTAGAAATTCATTACTATAAAACTCTGTGTTATCATCTATAACTAATGAGGCGTTTTAAACCAATAAAAGGGTTTGGTTACCAGTTCTTTAAGCGCTTTATATGAAGCAAAGCTATGGCAAATAAAATAAAGCGGATAGAAAAAACACATTTGCCAGCGTGCCTTATATCCTTTTGTAAAATATGTATAAAATGCAAAAAATAGCTGGATAATAAAATTAGTCGCAACATTAGCATATGCAAGATAAGGCGATGCAAAATTGAGTCCAAATCCGTAATAAGCTAAAGTTAACAAAAACATCGGGAAAAGCGACGTAAATGCTAAAACCTGAATTGATATAAAAAAGTTAAAACCGATAAAGTTTTTAAGCCCAAAATGCGTTATCGAATATTTTATATTACGGTTATGCACTAAAAATGTTTGATAATATCCTTTTATCCACCTGCTTCTTTGACCTAACCAGCTATCAAGTCTTGTTGGGGCAGTTTCTTTTGTTTCGCTATCGATTACGCTTGTTATATAGCCATTTTTATAAAGCCTTATACCCAGGTCAGCGTCTTCCGTAACGTTATACGGATCCCATCCTGATACTTTTCTCAGTATATCCATTTTAAAGTGATTACTAGTCCCGCCAAGTGGTAAAGGCAGATTATATAAATAAAGACCTTTCAAATAATGGTTAAACCAAATATTATATTCTAAACTAAAGAACATTGAAATCCAGCTATCCTTGTAATTGGTCATATTAAGCCGCGCCTGAACGCATGCAAGTTTACCAGTTTCATCCTGACTAAACTTCATAATTGCTTTATAAAGCTGGTCGCTATCGGGAATATCTTCAGCATCATATATTGTTAAATATTCACCTCTTGCAAACTCAAGCGCAATTAGCATTGCTTTTGGCTTTGTTTTAGGTCCGACCTCGGGCATGATAATTTTTCGATGCGGAATACTTAAGTATTTTTCAGCAGCTTCAATTGTTTTTTTGTCATTTTCTTCAAGCAGTATTAAAATATCTAGCTTGTCTTTAGGATACTCAAGGTTATCTAAACTCTGGTTTATATGCTTTAGCATATTTGATTCCTTATATATAGGAATCATGATTGTGTACACAGGACAATTTTCATCATTTATTGCAAAAATATGTGGGCTTTCCTGAGGAGCATTTAAAGATTTTATAAATATCACAGATTTAAATATTATATCTGCAAATAATACGGCGCTAACTAATAAGTAAATACTGTAAACTAGCAAATCAATTTGAAAAACCCCTATGCAAGCAAGTAGCATACCCAAAATAATCATAATACGCTTTTGCTTACCGCTTATAACAAGCCTCGCCGATTCATGATAGCTGAACTTGTTTAGCTCATGAACATCCTGATTATTATGTATAAAATGTTTTACAATTTTTTGGCTAAGTTCGGTATCACTAATTTTTATAACATTTCCAAACTCATTAGCATGCGCCAAAGTACTATCACTTATATAAAATGTGCCAGAATCATTCTTATGCGGAAGAAACATGTTTCTGGCGCAATTTGCAAAATTTACTTCAATATTTGTCATTTTACTCCCTCCAAAGCTTAGATAAAATGACCCTTATCTCTATACTGGCAGTACTTTATTGCACATAAGTACCGAGATAATTGTAAACGTGGTTATCAACCTGATTTGCAACACCTGTTAGCAGGGACTTTGTTAAATCATATAACAGTCTTTCTTTCTGAGCAGGTGAGTCATCATTATTACCTGTATGCGCCATAGTTGCATTTACTTCCATAGTTGCTTTTGGTGTAAGCGCCCCTTTTTCAAAAATCTGGAAATTAAGCTCTACCCTGCCCTCATAATTAATATTCTGTTTTTTAACAAAAAGGTCTTTGTATGTTGTATCAACATGAACTTTTTTCTCAACGATTGAAGCATCTACGATAACAATTTTTAAAATATCTTCAGACCCACGTGTAGGAAAGAAGTTGTATTTTACCCAATCAGACACTGCTTTATCTGGAGAAATTGGCGCTAAATGCTCGGCATTAGGGTAAACCACAGGCGATTGATACAAATGCTCAACAACAATATCTTTCACATTAAAATTGTACCTGGCAAGATCATGATAGCTATAGTCGCTATATCTAATTAAATCATCGAAATCTGCACATGATGAAGCTAGTATTAAACTGCATGCTAGGAAAATATTTTTCATTATAAACCCCTGTAATATAGTATTTTATGAAAATTAATATACCACTTTAAATAGCAATTGCCAGCATAAACTTTACGCATTGCAAAAATGATGTTTTTTTGTTAAGATTACTTAACTGAAAATTAATATTAGAGATTTAAAATATAATGCATGCTGCTCTCGAGATAAAATGTGTTAAAGAACTCATTGACATGATCAAGAGTACCAATACCAAAGTAAACACAGACTTAGTACTTAAGGCGTGCGATTACGCTATAAGATACCATGGCGCTCAGCTTAGAGAATCTGGTGACCCTTACTACTCACATCCTATTGAAGTTGCAAAAATTGCCGCAAGTATGAAGCTTGATCAATCTTCTATTATTACTGCAATTTTGCACGACACTTTAGAAGACACTGTCTTAACATATGATGATATCAAAAGAGAGTTTGGCGAACATATTGCAAAATTAGTTGATGGCGTTACAAAACTTACTAAAATTGAGCATCAGCCAGAATATATTCGTCAGGCTGAAAGTTTCCGCAAACTATTACTTGCCCTTTCCGAAGATATTCGCGTGCTTTTAATTAAGCTTGCTGATCGTGTTCATAATATGCGCACCATAAAGTTTAAAGCACCTGAAAAGCGCATAAGAATCGCTAAAGAAACAATGGATATTTATGCAGCCCTTGCTGAAAGAATTGGTATGCAAAAAATTAAGCTTGAGCTTCAGGATTTATCATTTGCCGAGCTTTATCCAGATGCAAGGGAATCTATACTAAGCCGCTTAGAATACTTACGTGAGAAAGGCGCAACTGAAGTTGAAAATATCGTTCATGAACTTAGCGAAATGATGAAGCTATCGGGCGTTAATGCACGAGTATACGGACGTGAAAAAGCACCCTGCTCTATATGGTTTAAAATGCAGCGCAAAAACATTAGTTTTGAGCAGCTGTCCGATATTATAGCCTTCCGTATTATTGCTAACAATATCGAGGATTGTTACCGCGCTTTAGGCTTAATTCACTCACATTTCCAGATGGTTCCGGGTGAATTTATGGACTTTATCAGCATCCCTAAAGATAACGGTTATCGCTCTATTCACACCGTAGTTATAGGGCCTGCCCAGCATAGAATCGAAGTACAAATACGTACTGAAGAAATGCATGAAATTGCGGAGTTTGGGGTCGCGGCTCACTGGGTTTATAAGCAAGGCGAAGAATATAAAACTGAAGGCAAACAGTTTAAATGGGTTCGTGAGTTACTAAATATTATTGATAATTCAGAAGAATCAGCCGACGTTTTAGAAAATACAAAAATGCAAATGTACTATGATCAGGTATTTTGTTTTACTCCAGCGGGTCAGCTAATAGTCCTTCCAAAAGGCGCAACACCAGTTGATTTTGCATATGCTGTGCATTCAGATGTAGGGAATCACTGCGTAAGCGCTAAAGTTAATAGCCGTATTGTACCATTACAAATTCAACTCTCAAATGGCGATCAGGTAGAGATTCAAACATCTAAAACACAAACCCCTTCACCTGCTTGGGAAAAATTTGTAGTTACGGCTAAAGCAAGGGCAGAAATTAAAAAGTTTATTCGTACCCAGCAACATGGCGAATATCTACACCTCGGCAGAGCTATTTTAGCTAAAGAAGTTAGAAGCTTTAACGCAGAATTTACCGATGAAATGCTCATTAAACACCTTGGTTTATTTAAGAAAAATAGCATTCAGGATTTATACGCAGCTGTTGGTGAAGGCGCCATTGATAAAAAGGATATATTAACTGTTATTTACCCTGAACAATACAAAAAATCAACTCAGGTAGTTGCTAGCAAATCAAATAACTTACTGCAAAAGCTGAAAATTAAACGAAATAAAACTGCTAACTATTCAGCAGATAATAAGCTTTTAATAAAAGGGCTTACTCCAGGCGTTGCCGTGCATTACGCAACATGCTGTCACCCTATTCCAGGCGATCAAATAGTGGGGATTGTACATCAGGGCAAAGGTATTACAGTGCATACTGCTGATTGTGATAACCTTAACAATTATTCAGCAAATCCTGAAATGTGGTTGGAAATCTCATGGGACAAAGACTCCGCCGATGAAAGCTATATTGGTCGTATAAAAGTGGTACTAACCAATGAAATTGGCAGCCTTGCAACACTTACAAGCTCTATTGCCAAGGATCATGCCAATATTCATAATGTTAAGGTTGCAGGTCGTACCGAAGAGTTTTTTGAACTGGTTATAGATATTGCAGTACGCGGTTCTAAGCATTTAAATAACATTATTACAAACTTACGTTCAAAAAGCTGCGTATATTCAGCCGATAGAAGCAAGTTTTAGGAGCTACAGTTAAGTCTTTATAGTTCTGGTATGCGTCACTTCCCTACTTTACCGAAGCATTACTAGGCTTCGCTCGTCATTCCTGTACCGTAATTATAAAGACTTACCTATAACCCACGATATCTCTGCATGCAATTGTACTTCGCAATTTTTAAAAGTAGGGTTTATGCTTAAACCCTTGAGTTTTCTTAAATTTTCCAATTCCTTTGATTTAATGAGTAATACTATATATTCCTTATTTCCTAAAACTACGCTTATTAAGTCTGTTATATTAAAACAGGACTCGTTTTCAAAATATTTATAGTGAATTAAGTTTATGTTTGCACAGGAATGATGAACGAAATTTAGCAAAACCTACATGAGTGAAGAAATGACGCATGCAAACTTCAACTTAAAAAACTATTTCATAAAAGACAGATATATGCGCCCCTATAGAATAGTCTGGTTTTTCAAATTTAGTATCTTCTAACAGCGGATAAAGGTCGTGGATAAATCTATCATCTATTTTTAAGTAATAATATTTATCATTGTTGTATGGGTTCGGAGTATCGGTGACGGAATATTGGAGGAAAAGGGTTGACAATAAGTCTGAAAGGGCTGTTTAAGCGCCTTCTTTTTTCCTTTGT
>MKSX01000020.1 GCA_001897445.1 Alphaproteobacteria bacterium 33-17
CGTCTTGTAAAAGCTTTTGTACTATTGGCTGTTTCAATAACTTGCCATAAAAAGTATCGTTAGAATAACCGTATATTTGACGTATTTTTTCGTTACTAAAGCCAAGTATAGATAAAGCTGTAAACTCTGGCATATCACCTATGTTTATGGAGAGTTCAGAGATAACAGATCTACTCCTTGGCCTTCCAGCTGGATTATTAGATTTCCTCACATTTCCCTCCGTTAACTAAATTTTAATGCTTATATTGAGTATATTATACATCAATTTATAGAGAATTTAACTAAGGAAAACTAAATGCATATTTAGAAAATTAGTTTTATGAACCACAAGAATTTGAGGAATTTGAAGAATTTATTCAAAAATAAAATAACAAATTCCTCTTTTTCCTCAAATTCTTATTAAAGCAATGTATAAAAACTGCTAGTTAATTTATTTTATAGTTTAGGATTAACTATAAAAATTTCAGTAGGTTTTTTAGTAGATAAATCTTTAATTTGTTTTATGAAATGATTTTCGCATAAAAAATTCAACCCTTTATCTAATCTATTAGACTTATGTATACTCCTATTTTTGAATTTATTAACAACTTCGGTTTTTGTAAATTGTCTAATACCACTAATTTTGATCCATTCCAATATCGTATGAGCATCAGTTTCAATTTGATTTTTACCTTTAAGGCCATATACATATTTGGTATGAGGAATAAGATTTTTAATAATTTCAATAGCATTTTTTATAGTTTTAAGGCTTATTATCACCTTGTGGGTCGTCAAATACTCAGTGATATGTAACTGTCCTGCAATTCTTAAAGTATAGCCACATATTTTACCGCCCCATTCACGATATTCATGTAAGCTGCCTTCTGATCCCAACTCTTTTTCAATGTATAAACGAAATGTCATAAATTCATCCTGAGCATCTTCTGATAAACTTAACTTTATTGGCGCGTCAGAATCTTCAAGATTTAATATATTTTTTATTATTTGGTTATATCGTAACTTGAGTTCTTCAGGTACTTCTAAAGAACTGAGCGTTCGTTTACCTACCTTACTTTCAGGTATTAAATATAAAAATCTTTCAAGAAACCCATTGCCTTTAAATGAAGACTTTTCTTGAATATTCTTTAAAATTTCGGGCTGAACTAACATTAATATCGATAAATAAGGATTTAGGTCTAAAGACCTATCTTTTCTTTTGATTCGGACACTCCCTCCATCTATGCCCTTAAGCAAAATATCAACATTTGCTCTGCCGCTACTATACAAGCCAGATAAAGTCTCCATTATTCCACCTTCATCTGATATAATAGCTCCTTTACCGCTTTGTTCAAAAATAGTTGTAGATAACGCTTCAGGAGTGGTGTCATTGACAAAAATTTGAGGTAAAACACCAGGCAAAACTAATGATTGCTCTAGCTGTTCAAGCTCGGTTTTTAAAGTAATAATTTGCTCTGGTTTATTAACTTTAATCATGTCCTTTCTAATTTTATCTATCTTCATGTGCTTAGTTTTATATTCAGAAGTCTGCAGCTTAATCTTAGGACCCAAAATTAAGGCTTGCTCTTGCTCCCAATCTATAATTGGCTTGATTAGATTCTTAAGAATAGAACTTTTATTATTAGCAGGAGGAAGAGCTATCACAGTATATGTATTAATAGGTTCTTCCCAATTATTTTTAGGTGTAATTACAAAACGTTTATTGGCAGCAGCAGAAATAATACTCAATATACCCAGAGCTACTAATGAATGTGAAACTTCAAATTCATTAGCTAGACTTTCAGCATATTCTTGCAAGAGTTCTGGAAGTAACTTAACATTAAATTCAGGTAATTGAATATTAATATTTGTAGGTAAATCTTCCCATAATTCTATTGAACTTCTAGCATTTTCTTTTATAATTGGTACGAGTATATCTCTGATGCATTTGATAGATTCTTCAGGAATTTTACTATATTCATCCCAATAAGGAAGTTCTTTTTTTATCCAGTCTACTACGTCCTCAGATTCCGCCAAATCTGGTAAATAAATAAGATATATATTTTCAGGAGAACTTCCAAGGGAGAATAGCTTCATTGCTAAATCATGTGCATAACGATAGCCTGGTTCATCATTATCAAGCAAAATATAAATATTTTCAAATTTTGATATAATGCTCCAATCACTTTTTAGGGCAGCATTTGCCCCACCTAAAGAAGTTGTAGCATTTAAACCTAAAGATATTAAAGCTGATGCACATTTTTCCCCCTCTACAATGTATACGGCTTTTTTATTAGCGCACATGTCTAAATTGAAATAGTTGTATATAGGATAAGGTACAGAAGGTGCTTTATTTACCCACTCATCATTTTTTTTAATCCAAGGCAATACCTCTTTGTCACCATTATGATTTTCATACCTTGCCACGAGTATGTTATCATTATAAAGCCAAGACTTAACTAATTTTTTGTCTTTATATTTTTGGGGAATATCATAATTTTGCATTATTATACCCTCCATTTAGAAGCTATTTGGTTAATAGCTTCTTTAAATTCAATATTATTTAACTGCATCTCAAAGGAGATTATGTTGCTTCCTCCAATGCCACATGAATGACACTTAAATGCACCAGATTTTAGGTTAATAAAAAAACTACCGTCACGATGGTCATTATGGAAAGGGCATAAGCCCCCATTATACCATTCGCCTCTTTTATTTTTATATTTGAAGTTATTAAGTCTTGATGAGTAGTACTCTTCTGGACGAATCTGTTTTATTTTGGAATAGAGGTTATTTGTCATTTTTAACCTCACTTAAATATGTATTATTGTTAAGAAATTCTTCTATATCAGATAGCCTATATCTGACTAATCTACCAATTTTAACATATTTTAATGGGTGCCTTTTGGTACATCTCCATACAGACAGTGATCCTTCTTTTAGATTAAGTAGTTCTGCAACTTGCTTTGAATCTAAAAGGGTTTGATTAATAGATTTAAGTTTATTTAACTTAAACATTAGTTTTGACGAATCTAACTTGTTAGTGTCTAGTCGTTTATCAGTCATGATAACCTCAATATTAGTTAATATATGTAAGCGTTTATTAAACTTACACATAATTTTATATAGAGGTTATAAAACACAGTCTTATACCTTTTTAATATTACTTTTGGCATTTAAAAAAGTATAAGACTGATATTAAAAAATTTTTTATAATTTATTCTTTTTATTTTTTGATTCTGTTAATCGTCTCACAACAGATCTTAAATGTGTAAAAAAACTTGTATTACATTTGCCATGCGTCTGTTTATATACCTCTCTAATATTTGGCTCTATTATTTTGAAAAATGCTTTACAGAATAAACCAAAATCTGAATCAGATTCATTATCCTCTTGTGTACGTTTACCTTTAACATAACCAAAATACTTCTCATAAATTTTCATCATATTTAAAACAAAATTCTCAAGATATATGTCAGGTACTTTCTTCTTTTGTTGAAATTCAATCTTATTATTGGATAAATTATTGAAATAATGTATCATTATATCTAATTTCTCTTGGAATTTGTATGAATCATTAATGATTTCTTTTATTATGTTTTTCTCGCAATCAAATAATTCCACAAAATTATTATTAAAAATTTCCTCTAAAAGAAGGTGTTTGTATCTTAAAGATTCAAACCATGCTGTAAAATACATTGTTAAATCAAGACGCATAAAATCTTGATTTGCCTTTAAATAGTTGATTTTTTTATCTTTCATATAGTTGCAAAAATATTCTTCAAGATATAACTTTATTGCTATGATTATTTGATTTTTATCATTATTATTAACTTCTTTATTTAGCCTAAGGCACTCACTATCGAATGTTTCTAATATTTCAGTAATTTCTAAATTGGTGGAAAAACCGTATAAAGGTTCATTAATCATAGAAACGTTTTGAAGTTGTTGAGTTAGAACATAATCAGGTGAATGGAGAATTTTTATTGCTTTGCTTGTCTTCTTTAACATAATTAACCTCTCTTATTTATAATTTGGCTATTTATATCAAAATTATTGAGGATTAACTAGTATACATATAGATTTTATAACTTAATAAAAATTCATAAATATACTATATGCAGTTGTCATCATATTCTAAACTTTCTACATAAGCATAAATGGCAAAACTTTCGTTTGATTGCGGCACCAGTGCGGCACCAGAAAATTTTATGAAATTTTAGAATCGGCGAAATGCCTAGGAAATACTTGGTTGCGGGGGCCAGATTTGAACTGACGACCTTCAGGTTATGAGCCTGACGAGCTACCGGGCTGCTCCACCCCGCGTTAGTAAAGGTCATAATAACCAAAATATTAGTTTTGTCAAGGGCTTTTATGAGTTTTTAAAATAAAAAGTAAGGGGAGAGCTATATGCTCCCCCCTTTATACTTAAAATTTTGCCATTTCTGGAGTTTGTAAATTTAAAGCACCTTTTGCTTTTGTAATTTCGGCAGATTTTACAAATTCTTCTGACATAGCTTTTAGTGCAGCTCGATGGTTAGAATTTAAGCCATTAATTAGTTTTTCACTAGGAAGAGCGCTATATCCCTTGCTTGCGCCAATTAAACTTCCAGCAACTGCTGCTACTGAATCACTATCGCCATCTTGAGTAACTGCAATGCTTAGTGCTTTATCAGTGGAAATTCCATATTTTTCATGAACTAAAGCTGCATAAAGTGCTTGTGCAAGAACTGGGGCAGAGGCAAATAAACTTCTTGCGCCACATTCCTTACCTAAAGCATTTACTGTCTCATGGTTACTTAATAAGCTAGCATTGTTTGCGTATTTTACTGCAATATCAATAGCTTTTAGGCAGTTATCATAACCAGCACGCTTTTCTGCGTTTGCTTCTACTTTACAGCGGAGCTTGGTAAGGTCTATAGAAGATGTAACCGCTTCTTCGATAGATATATTTTCCTTAATAACGCTTGCAATAAGTTCAGCCCAAATACCTGCAGCAATATAAGATGTTGCATCGCCATGTGTAATAGCTCCTGATCTTGCACCCAAATTAAAGGCATCAAACTCTGGGAAATATGCGCAGAAAATGCCTACTGGACCAACTCTCATCAGTGCTCCACATCCTTCTGGATACTTGGACTTTCCTGGCTCAATATCTTCGGGGGCTTTTTCGGTTAAATGTTCAAGTGTACCCATTTTGTTTTGTTTTAAAATTTTGATAGTTCCGTCACCTGCACCAAATGTATCATTAAAAGCAGGCAGTTTGTCCCAGTTTGTATCTGGTGTTGCTATATCTTTACCTGATACTTTAGAATAAGTAGTTTGGCTTTTACCCCAATAAAGGAAAGCGTTGAACATATTTCTAAGTAGTGCGTCAATATGAACTTGTCTTGGATTTTTATTTAGCTCTTCTTCCCCGCCTCTAAATGAAAAATTGGCAGCATGGGTTTTAAGTAAATAAGGTGTATTATGAATATCATTAATTTGAGCTAAGGTTTTATTAATTCCGCTTAATATGCATGCTGTCATTGCAGTATCGTCTGTTACATCACCAGGATTACCATTTGTTGAAGGCTTGTTTGGTCTTGGAGTTCTGGTATATTCTGTAACACCTTCAGGGAATTTTGCTAAAATCTCGTTAAGCTTCCAGTTTTCAACGCCTGCACCTAGTGCATCACCTACGGCAGTACAAATTAAACTTGCTTTTAAACGCTCTTCAATCGTCATTTCTGATTTCATATATATAATCCTGTTTTTAAAGTTATATAACTAATAATTGAAGATTGTTGTATAGCTGTCAAGCGGATAAAATTTTATTGGAATTAAGCCTTATTTTTCCTATATAGCCAGTAAATTCCAAGGCTTCCGATGAACATAAAAATGCCAATGATACTAATAGCAGCATCAAACCCAAGAGAACTCATACAGAAGCTGCCATCAGGGCGGGAAACAACACCAAACATATCCAGAATAAAACCTATCATCTGGTGAATAATAAGACCAAATGACATTACTATAGAGTTAGTAATTGCAGATGTTATTCCTGCATATCGCTCGATACAAAATGAGTTGGTTATACTAAATATAAGCACCTGAGATCCTGTAAAAATACCGATGATAAGAGTAATTATGATTAGCTGATATAAAGATAAATCAAAGTCTGCAACTAATACTAAAAATAAAGCCCCCATAATAAGACCAGAATATATTGTAGTTCTGTAATTATCAGAATATTTTTCAGAAAGCCATGCTAATATAGGGCCTCCAAAGCATAATCCCATATAAACCATTGATACTACTAAAGATGCATCAGAAATGGACATATCGAATTTAGATGAAATAAACTTAATGCCCCATGCATCTGCAAATCCTTCGGTTGATCCCATCATAAATCCGCCAAATATAGCAGTAAGCAGTATATTTTTGTTTTTTATATGAGCCACAATATCTTTTAAATTAAAGGCTGTTTCGCTGGTTTCTTTAGTACTTTTTAAGAATATTAAGCCTAACAGACTTATAGCAATGCCGCCAATTATAAAGTATATAAATGTGTTATAAGAACCATAGCTTGCAAGTAATAAGCTCATTGGTTTGCCGCCGTAAATTGCGCCTAAGAAACCTAGCGTAAATGTCATGGATATCATAATGCTGTAATATGATTTTGGGAACATCATGCTAACTACTTTAGCGCCGCCTAAAAATCCTGCGGTAGCGCCAACACCCATAAGTATACGACCTAAAACAGCAATGTAAAAATTGTCTGTTGAAATAAAAATAAAACTTCCAGCTATAAATGTAAGAACTAAGCTTGGAATTGCATACCTGATGTTAAACTTATCTAGTATAATTCCTGCTGGGATTTGCATTAAAGCATATGCTAAATAAAAGCTTGAAGAAAACATAGCAAATTCGCTTGCTGAAATGCTAAACTTGCCAATAAGCTCATCGATCATTAGACCTGGAGTATTGCGTAGTACAAACTGATAGGCGAAAAATGCCATGGTAATAAGCCATACAAAGTATGACCTTGAATATTTAATCATGTGAAAAGTCCTTGAAAATCTGGTATTTATAGAAAAAGTAGTAAAAAACTGTTAATCAGCTACCCTTGTGGGTTCTTTTTCATCTTCAGATTTTAGTTTAACCTTAAGGTCTTTAAGCTCTTGCTCTAAAATCATTTGTTTTTCAATTGATTTTGCTAGTGCTTCGCGCATGATTTCAAGCTCTTCGCGTTTTACAAAGTCCATTTTTCTAAGCACGCCTTCAAGATTATGCTTAAACATTTCTTCAAAATGTTTAGCCGAACCAGTTACGGTGCTAAATGCACTTGCTGTAAGTTTTTGTAATTCATTAAAAAAATCATTGCCTGACATAACAGAACCAAAGTATTATTCATTTGCCATAATATATAAAGATAAAACATATGACAAACATTTTTTTACATAATATTAATCCAGTATTAATCGATTTCGGAACTTTAAAGCTAACCTACTATGGTTTAGCCTATGCTATTGGCATAATACTTGGGGTTTGGCAGCTTAAAAAAATCAATAAAAAAGAAGGACTTACAAGTGATAAGAATATTGATGACATCGTAGTATATTCAATTGTAGGGATAATACTAGGTGGGCGTTTAGGGTACGTATTTTTTTACAAGCCAATGGAATATTTGTCTGATCCTATAGATATTTTCAAAACATGGGAAGGGGGGATGTCTTTTCATGGAGGGTTAATAGGTCTAATTTTAGGAATATTTCTATATTGTAAAAAGTATAAAATTCAGCTTTGGAAGATGGCAGATGCAATCGTACTAGTGGGACCTATAGGTTTATTTTTAGGCAGGATTGCCAATTTTATCAATGGTGAGCTTTTTGGAAGACCAACAGATGGTTCGTGGGGGGTAATATTTCCTTATGGAGGCAAGATTCCGCGTCACCCAAGTCAGCTTTATGAAGCCTTCTTAGAAGGTGTTGTTTTATATACATTACTTAACGTTTTATATTACAAAACAGATATTTATAAAAAACAAAAAGCGTTATCTGGTGCATTTTTAATAGGTTATGGTATATTCCGAAGCATAGCAGAACTATTCCGTGAGCCAGATCTTCACATTGGATATATAGGAAACCTTACAATGGGGCAAATATTGTGTATACCAATGATAATAGCTGGCATATATCTTGTGTTAAAATCCGGTAAAAAAACATGATATCTAATGAAATTGAAAAAGAATACGGCTTTTCAGCAATTGGCATTGATGAAGCAGGTAGAGGCCCACTTGCAGGTGCAGTTGTAGCTAGTGCTGTTCTTTATAATGATAATCTTCCCAAAGAGATCAACGACTCTAAAAAACTATCGGAAGCTAAAAGAGAGAAGCTTTATGATATCATCATGAAAAACGCCAAAGTAGGGATTGGTATAGTATCCGCTGAAGAGATTGATAATATAAACATATTACGTGCTACAGAGCTTGCAATGCAAAGGGCATATAGTGAATTAGGAGTAAGCGCGAGTATTGCTTTAATTGATGGAAATATTGCGTTTAATTTAGGTGAAAATCAAAAGGTTTTACCGATTGTTAAGGGTGATAGTAAAAGTATCAGTATCGCAGCAGCTTCAATTATTGCTAAAGTTACCCGTGATAGAATGTTATTGCAGCTTCATGAGCAATATCCGCATTATGCATTTGATAAACATAAAGGTTACCCTACGGCCTTACATATGCAAATGCTGAATAAATATGGGGCTATAAAAGGTGTTCACCGTCATAGTTTTGCCCCTGTTAAACTTCTCAAAAATCAATTTGAACTAATATTTTAAATTTATTTTCACTTACCCCTCTTGACGCCTAAAAATACCCATGCTAATACCCTGGGTAGAAAATTCTTTTTTCTTATCTCATTTAGGTTAAATATATATATGAAATTAATAAAGATGGTGTTTGCTGTAATAATATTTGCTGTAGCAGCGTGCGCTGAGGATAAATCGAAGTTAAAGCCTTTTGACTATGAAAAGTGTAAATATAGCGAAGGTTTTAGTTACGAAGAATGCATGGATTTACAGCTTTATAAAGCATTTGGAAAAGATTGGTACAAGGTTAAAGAATTTTGGTTTGAATTTCAAAATGCAGTGAAAAACAATGATAAGGAAAAACTAGCTGACATGATGGATTATCCTCTTGATTTATTTCACTTAAATAAATTTGTAGCGCCGGATGACAGGGAAAGAGATGTAAAGCTTATGGTGATTAAAAATAAGGAAGAATTTTTAGAGAAATTCGATTTCATTTTTAATAAAAAATTTAAGAAAAATATTATTGAGAAAAGTTATACGGACATGATTGTATGGGGTAAGATAATAAGATCATATTCAGCATATAGTAGTGTTTACATATCAAAAAGGTGTGACTTCAAAAAAATAAAACCCGCAGATTGTAAAAATATAAAGGTTTATTGGCTTAATAACGATGCAGTAACAATGGAAGAAATAGATACAGGTAAAATAATAGATTAGGATAAATAATAATGACAAGTTCAATGAATGAAATAAAACAATTTAAAAAAACGCTAAAAAATTACAAGATGAATGATGAAGATTATAAATTAGTAAGATATCAATTTTTTAAGCTTAATGAAAAGGTAAGATCACATGTATATTTAGATAGTAGAAAAAATAAAACTGTTGGTATTGGTTTTAATATGGATCGAGGTGAAGCAAAAAGAGAGTGGGATGCAGCTTTCGATGAAGTTGGCATGGAAGTGCCGTTTCAGGATGTTTATGATGGGAATAGGGATTTAAGCGACGGTGAAATTAAAATATTATTCGATTTTTCAGTTAAAACTAGAGAAGATGAATTGAAAGTTATGTTTGGTAAAGAGGCATGGAAAAATAAGCTTAGGTACAATGAAAAATTAGCAATTGAAGATATATTTTACAATAGTGGTTACATATATTTAAAAGCTGGTCAGCCACTTCGTGAGTATTTAAAGAAATATGTAGATACTGGCAATAAAGAATTTTTAAAACAAGCCGTATTTGAAGTTAAAAATAATTGCGTAGATAAAATTAAAGCAGACTACACGGGTATGCAGGCAAGGCGTGATGCTGAAGCGGAAATGTTAGCTCCTGATGTTAATAACATGGAAAATATTGACGATTCGGTCAAGATTACATTGAATGACCACTTAGATCTTAAATGTGACATGGTGTTTAGTCAGCTTCAAAAACAGAACATTAAAACGGATATAAAACAGTCAGCATTTTTAGCTGAGGTTTTTAAAAATTTTTATAAAAATATTTTAACAGATGTTTCAAAAAGTGGCTCAGGAAAGTACATGTCTAAAATAGATTTAGCTAATAATTCTTTTGAATATTCTAATGATCAATATTATCCATTTAAAGCAGAGTTTATAATGAGTAAAGATGATTTTGATTATATTAAAAAATTATGTTCCGAGAATTCAGTTGAAAATGTTATTAGTATGCTTAGTAAATTTGACAGTCCGTGCAATGTTATTCGTGAAGCAGTTTATTACAAGTTTTATTTTGCTAATAAGCAAATAGCAAAGTTACCAGCAAATTGGAAGGTTTTAAATAAAATATTTTATACAAAGTCTACTATTACAGATGAGAATGGTTATATTCGCGATATTGGAGCGTATTTTGAATCCCCCAATATGAAATACAGCAATGGGTACGTTAAGTTCAGTCAGGTAATCCCTAATGAAGTTAATGAGGAAATTTTACCAGTCTATCAGCATCTGTTTGGGATTGAGAATTACAATCCAAATATGATTTATTCTATCCCACAAATAAAGTATTATGATGACTATTATATTTAATTTTCACACCTTAATTCTGAATACAATCCTCAATAAAAAACTCCGCTGATTCTCTACCGTTCCAGGTGCTAACTGAAATTTTTCCTATAATATCGCATGTTCCTTTATGAGTGAGCAGAAATCTTCCGATTTCACTATCTGCTGCTCTAAACGCCATCGCTTTAACCAAGCTGCTTGACATTTGGCTATCTGCAAGCAGAACCCTAACTGTAGAGCCTTTTAGAACATCGGCTTTGGCAATTCTAACGTTATTGATTTTAAATAACGGCTCGTGGTTGCCATTGCCGTATGGCTCGGCTATTTTAATCAGTTTTGCAAGCTCAAGGTTTACACCTGTTACCGCTATATCTGCATCATAGCACATAACGAATTCTTCGCTTAGGTTTGCGCTTGCTACTTTCTCGGCAAGATACATGTATAAATCATCAAGTTTTTGGCGCTCTACCGTAAAGCCAGCTGCCATTGCATGCCCACCACCTGCAAGTAAAAGACCGTCATTTTTAGCGGAAACTATTCCAGCTCCTATATCAACACCAACTACGGATCTTGCGGATGCTTTGCCAATATCTTTGTCAAAACTAATAACAGCAGTAGGTTTATTGTATTTTTCCTTGATGCGCCCGCAGACAATGCCGATAACTCCAGGGTGCCAGTTGTCACCGCATGCAAATATTAGGGGCTGGTTGCTAACTTTTTCCTCAACCTGCATGAAGGCTTCATCTAAAACCAGTTGCTCGATAGATTTTCTTTCGCTATTAAACTTATCAAGTTTCACAGCATACTCATATGCTTCTTCATAGGTATCGGCTGATAAAAGCTTCATACCGAGGTAAGATTCACCAACCCTACCGCCAGCATTTATTCTGGGACCTAGAACGTAGCCCAAATGATATGTGGAGGAGGGGCAGTCTATGCCTGCAACATCGGCAAGTGCGGTAATCCCTTTATTTGTACGGCTCGCCATGACCTTAAGTCCTTGCGCTACAAATGTGCGGTTAACGCCTGTAAGGGTCATCACGTCGCAGACTGTGCCAAGGGCAACAATATCAAGGAGTGAAAGTAAGTTTGGTTCTTTAACTGTATCAAAGTATCCTTTTTGCCTTAGTATTTTGTTAATGCCAACAAGTGCTAAAAAGCTAACCCCAACTGCTGCTAAATTTGTATGGGGCGATGTTTCATCAAAGCGGTTTGGGTTAACAATAGCTAAGGCTTTAGGAAATGTAACATCGCTTAAATGGTGGTCTATGACAATAACATCTGTACCAAGACTGCTTGCAACTTCAATAGGTTCAAAGGATAAAGTACCGCAATCAACCGTGATAATAAGCTTTACATCATTTTCAGCAAATTTGCGGAATGCATTAGAGTTAGGGCCATATCCTTCTTTTATACGGTCGGGAATGTATACTTCAAAGTTTGTATAGCCAATCATTTTGAAATATTTGGCAAATAATGCGCTAGATGTCGCGCCATCTACGTCATAATCACCAAAAACCACGATTTTTTCACCGTTATATATGCTATCAACTATTCTATTGGCAGCTTTTTCCATATCTTTTAAATGGAAAGGGTCAGGAAGATCGGTACGAATTTGTGGGTTTAAATAGTTATCTATTTTCTCAACATTATCATTACGAGCCAGAATAATGCGCGAAGATATATCGTTTAAGGCAAATTTTTGCATCAGAAACGCAAGACTTCTATCGTCCAGGTGTTTTTGTTGCCACTTTATTTTTCTAACAGATAACATATTTTAATTCTTTTGAAGTTGCCACATACTTACAGATGATACCGAAAGCAGGTATACATAAATAAGTGGGACAAGATTAATATTCCTGGCTGATAACATAACTAAAAGCACAATGCCTGCCGTTACAACGGTTGCGGCAAGGGAAGTTTTAAATACATTTTTAAAATATCCATAACGAGAATTCTTAGACTTAAGTAAAATAGATAACGCAACCAAACTTAGGGTGATATTTAATAATGGCCATGCAATACGATTATTTATTTCAGAAATCATTTTTGTATAAATATCGCTATCTTTATCAAGGTTTTTAAATAATTCCACAATATTCATTTCTTCGGGGTCTTTATTAAGACTATAGCTGGATTTAACAAAATTACTGATATTAACAGGGAATTTATCAAAGGCTAATACGTTGATCTTATTGTCCTTTTTTTCCTGACGATTACCCGAGGTTAGTTCAAATATGGTCTGATCGCCATTATTCACAACTTTTGCTTCTTTCGCTAGTATTAGAACGTCTTTGTTTTCATCACGTTCGTCACTTACCAAAATGCCTTTAAAGTTTGAGTTATTTTCAATTTGATCAATAAAAATTGTAATCCCTTTAATCGGCTCAGTAAAAACCCCTTCCTGCAGCACCATAGCTGCGTAGTTATGTTGCAGAAACCTCTTTTTCTCCTGAAAAGTCGATGCTGATGTAGGTGTAATAAAACAGCTAAACGCAAAGCCGATAAGTGTTGCAATGCTTGCGACATATAAACCAGGTTTTGCTATAGCAAAATTATTTTGCCCAATCGATTTCATAACTGTAATTTCATTGTCATTCATCATTTTATGATAGAAAAATACTATTCCAATACAAACAGAAATGGGCAAAACCATATTAATAAAAGTTGGCATCATAAGCATAGTTACTGTAAAAATAATACCGACATCTATGCCTTTGTTCACAATAAAATCAATAAACCTAAGTGACTGCGTAAGCCATACTAAAAAGGTAAAAGTAAAGATTACCAATAGTATTGGGTAAATGAGTGATTTTGAAATATAACGGTTAAGTAGCATATATATTACATTATACTTATAGGTGCATCATTGTCATGAAGCTTTGGGTAATCATATGGATTTGGCAGTTGATAATGCCACCATTCATATTTATAAAATTCAAATCCGGCAAATGTCATAATTCCAAGTAGCAACATTCTGTTTTTTAAAACTTCATCTCTAACTTCAAAACTTGTATGATGGGCGCTTTCTTCAAATGAGTCAAACGCAGTACCCATGTCTAGCTCATTATTATTTTGGTCAACCAGTGTAAGATCTATAGCAATTCCACGTGTATGAGTCGCAATTCCATTGTCAGGGTCTGAAACATAATTTGAGCCTGGAAAAGCGTCATACATCAATTTCTGAGCTTCAAATGGTCTAAAGCCATCAAAAATTTTAAGCTTATAACCCATGCGACTTGCAGACTCTACTGCTTTTTCCAGTGCCTGATAAGCATTAATATGAAGCATAACAACTGGCTTCTGGTATATTTGCGTTCCAACGAAATTGTCGTTAGTTGCATATTTGACATCTAGTATCACATCCAGTTTTGCGGTATCTATAATAATTAAATCAGATTTTATCATAATTTATTAGCATAATAAGTTTTGTATTGTTATTATACTATTTATCACATACAAATATATTGCAATAAAAAGTTCATAGAGATTTGTTATGAAAAAAATAACAATTTTACAAGTTGTCCCATCTTTATATTCAGGTGGGGTGGAAAGAGGCACTGTTGAAATTTCGGAAGCTATAGTTAAAGCTGGTATGAATTCTATAGTTGTCTCAAGCGGCGGAACCATGGCGTCAAAGATTACAGACCATGGTGGTATGCATATTACCCTAAACGTTGCTTCAAAAAACCCTTTTGTCATTAGAAGTAATATTAAAAAAATATTAGCAATTATAGAAAATTATAATGTAAGCCTTGTGCATGCAAGAAGCAGAGCGCCAGCGTGGAGTTGCTATAAAGCTTGTAAAATTAAAAATATACCATTTGTAACAACCTTTCATGGTACGTATGGTCACAATTTTATTAAAAAACACTATAATAAAGTAATGACATATGGTGATAGAGTTATTGCAGTATCAAATTACATTAAGGAATATATATCAAAGCATTTTCCAAAAGCTTTAGAGCGTACTTTGGTGATACACAGGGGTGTGGATACTCATCATTTTGACCCATATGCCGTACCTGAGCAACGTATTGTTAATGCAAAAGTTAATTTAAATATTAATGATATAGGCGATAAATCGGTAATATTGTTACCAGCAAGGGTAACCCGCTGGAAAGGTCATTTGTTATTTATCGAGGCACTTAAGCAACTTGATAAAAGCAAGTATAGAGCAGTAATATTGGGCGATAGTAAAGGACATAGTAACTATCTTTCAGAACTTAAAGATGTTGTGGAAAAAGCAGGATTAGAGGGAAATGTTACATTTGTTGAGCATTTATTTGATATGTCGGCAATTTATATGGTGTCTGATATTGTTGTAATTCCTTCGCTAAAGCCCGAAGCATTTGGCAGGGTTGCAATAGAAGCGCAGTCTATGGCTAAGATTGTTTTAGCCAGTAATATAGGCGGGGCTATTGAAACAATAATCGATGAAGAAACAGGCTTCTTGTTTGAATCGGGCAGTAGTGATGATCTTGCACTAAGGCTTCATGAAATTATGACTATGGATTCTAAGCACAGACAAAGATTGGGAATTAAAGCAAGAGAGCATATTATTGAAAACTTTACACTTGCTAAAATGCAGGCTGATACTATAAAAGTTTATAAAGAACTTTTAAATATAGTATAAAATGCATAAGCTTTCAGTATTTATAATCACAAAAAACGAAGAAAAACGTATTGCTAAAGTATTAGATAGCATTTCAGCAATTGCATCTGAAGTTATTGTAGTTGATAGCGGAAGTACCGATGGTACCGAAGAAATTGTAAAATCTTACGGACATAAATTTGTCTATAATTCATGGAATGGTTATGAAAAACAAAAGATATTTGGTGAAGCGATTTGTTCACATGACTGGATTTTAAATATTGATGCCGATGAACCATTAAGCCCAGAGCTTGCAGGTGAAATTTATAATATATTAAAAAAAGAATCACCTGAATTTAATTGCTATAGAATTCCTATCAGGATTGTTCATAGAATATCTAAACATAATTCAAAATTTGCTCCTACTAACAGTCCGATAAGGCTTTATAATAAGAAATATGCGTCTTTTAGCGCTAAAAAAGTTACGGGTCTTGCTCATGATTCTGTATTCCCAAAAGATGCTAAAGAGCCTGTTGGTAAGCTTAAGCATCCTGTTTATCATATGTCACTGATATCTATTGATCAGGCTGTTGAGAAAGCGCATTTCGTAAGCACTGTGCAGGCAAATGACCTTATCATGAAAAATCGTATTCCTGGTAGGTTGAGAATAGTATTTGAGCTATTTGCTGCATTCTTTAAGGCTTATATTTTGCGCAGGTACTTTCTATTTGGATTTGACGGTTTTGTAGATAGTGCAATTTTTGCATTTGCAAGGTTTTTAAGGCTCGCAAAAGCCAGAGAGTATTATTTAACAAAAGTAGATACTTCCCGCGAATAAGTAAATGAACTTGCTTCAAATTAATTTATTGTTATATAATAAGGTTAATATAGAAATTAACATAAATTTGTAAGCAAGGTAACAATGCAGAAAGGTACGGTAGGTGTCATCGGAGCCGGTGATATAGGTTTTAATATTGCCGAAGTAATGGCGTTAAAAGGGCATGACGTTATTGTTTATAACAGATATCACGAAGTAGATGGCAAGCCGGGTCCTTACTGGTTATCTAAAATGGGTATTGTGATGGATATCAACGATTCATTGCAGCTACCAGGGGCTGGAAGTGTATGTCTGGTTCATGACCTTGATAAACTGAGTAACGTTGATTACATTGTAATTACAGCTGGTGCTAAACGCAGTAGCCCTGAAGAGACAAGAGAAGAGCTGGCAGGTAAAAATGCTAAGATTATTGCTGGTTTCGCAGAGTTAATATCCAAAAATAGCAAAGCACTTACTTTAATTGTAACTAATCCTATTGATTTTTTAGCTAGATATCTAATTGAAGAAGTTGCTAAAGTATCAGGTAAAAAATTAGAAGAAGTGGCTAAAAAAATCGTGGGCGTTTCATATGTTGATACTATGAGACTTAAAAACGCTGTAAAAGAATTTCTGGAAATTCACCATCCTGAAGTTACAAACCCTATCATAGAAGGTATTGCGCTTGGAGAACATGGTCCTGCAATGGTTCCTATTATGAGTCAGGTGACAGTTAATGCAAGACCGCTTACAGATTTTGCTAACGAAGACCAAATTGAAGCTATCAGAAAGCAAACAGTGCTTAGAGGTAATGATATTATTAAGCTTACAGGTGCGTCATCTGTTATGGGTCCTGCGCACGCAGTATGTTATATGATTGAGCAAATTGACCTTAACCCAAGGGTTCAACTGCCATGTTCTGTATGGGATAATGGTAGCTGTATAGGTAAGCTTGTTGAGTTTTTAGCAAGGCAAGCTCATAAAATTTTACAGGTTACAAAATCTGACCTGGAACTTGAAATGATGAAAAAATGTAAAACAACACTTGACGCACAATACAATGCCATTATAGGATTATTAAAAAAATAATATTTTGGCAATTTTAGATGCAGTCAAATGATAATAGTGGTGAATTTCACCTTGAGATCTCAAAAGAAACCAAAAGGCTCGAGCAGTATATTGCTTATGTTTTGTCAGAAATTGAGATTATAAATCAGGAAATTGCATCTATTAAAAATCAGCTAAGAACTTTTACAACAAAGTTTATAGATGAACTATCGCTAATGTTTGACCAGTTTGGAAATAGCGATGATTTAACTTTAAAACAAAGTAATGACAATAAAGAAGATAACAATATATCTTATATTCAATCAGATTATCTGAAGCCTTTGTATAAAACACTACTCAAAAAATTACATCTGGTAGTTTGTCAAAGCAATAACCTTAACCTTATCAACATTCTAAACCATGCATATAGAAACGCCGATATGCATACTCTTATAAAGCTTGAACAAACCCTTATGGACAATAACTATAATTTTGGTGGTTATGACTATATGTGTTACCTAGATGACATATACAGTTATTACACTGTTATATTAAATAAGGTGAAAAGGACAAAAGCTTTTCTACTTGCAAGCGAAGATTATAAATTGTATTTAAAATATGTGTATGGTAAGGCGGAAGGGCAGGTTATTCATGAAATTGACCAGGAAGAAGCCGAAAAAATGCATCTTAAACTAAAATTTATTTTTGAAGAACCAAAACAATAATTATACATATTGCATAATAGTTAAAAATTTAATATAATTAATTATATATTAGATTTAGAGATTATCATGCTTGGAATTGCTGGGATTGTTATAACATTTGTATGCGTATTTTTACCATATATGCTTGCCGGAGGTAAGTTTGGTATTATTTTGTATGCCCTTCCATTTGAGCTTACCACTATTGCGGGTGCGGCGGCGGGTGCTTATATGCTTGCAAATAAGGGTAAAACTGGTAAGGCGTTAATGAAGAACTTTGGTAAGGTTTTTAAGGGTTCTAAAAGAAAGAAAGATGATTATATTCAGTTATTGACCCTCCTTTTTGCTATTATAAAAATTATTAAAACCAAAGGCTTTGTTGAGCTTGAGCCTCAGATAGAAAAACCTGAGGAAAGCGAGCTTTTCAAAAAATATCCGCTAGTATTACACGATCATTTTGCAGTTACCCTTATATGCGACACTTTAAGAATGATGACTATGAATATGGATAATCCTTATCATGTTGAAGATGTAATTGCTTTTTCGCTAGAGAGACATCACCATGATGCTGTGCATCCTGCGCACTCACTTCAGACTGTTGCTGACGGACTTCCTGCGATTGGTATCGTTGCTGCGGTACTTGGTGTAATCAAAACAATGGCAAGTATTACCGAACCACCTGCTGTTTTAGGTGCCATGATCGGTGGTGCGCTTGCTGGTACATTCCTGGGGGTATTTATGGCGTATTGTTTTGTTGCCCCTATGGCAGGTAAAATGAATGAAGTTGCTGAAGAAGAAGGCTGCTTCTATGACGTTATTAAAAAAGTATTCGTAACCCACCTTCATGGTAGCGCACCACAAATTTCAATTGAGGTAGGCAGGGCATCTATTCCGCACCATCTGCAGCCAACATTTGCCGAAGTAGAAACTGCGCAGGGCAGTATTTAATATAATGTGATCGTTTAATTGAAAAAGGCGCATTTAAAATGCGCCTTTTGTATTATGCAGGGACTAGATTACCGCAGCAATGTTTATATTTTTTACCAGATCCGCAAGGGCAAATGCTGTTACGAGAAATGCTGGTATCAAAGTTTTTTTTAGCTTCTTTTGCAGCATCTTCAGGTTTTTCATAAGAAATTTCCATATGTAGGATACGCTCAACAACCATAACCCTTAAATGATCTAGCATTGATTTAAATAACTCAAATGCCTCACGTTTATATTCATTTAGGGGGTCTTTCTGACCATATGCTCTAAGTCCTATGCCAAACCTTAATTGATCTAAGGTAAGTAAATGATCTTTCCAAAGATAATCTAAGGATAAAAGCATAAAGCGTTTTTCAGCAAAATTCATAACCTCCGGCTTATGCTCTGTATGTTTAGCTTCATAAGCTTCATTTGCGAAATTTAAGCAGTATTCAATTAAATCATTAGGTACTAAGCCGTGTTTGCTTTTAATTTCAGAGTAATCAAATTCGTTTGCAAACATATTATGAAGGTTTTGCGCGAGTTCATCCCAAGCCCACATATCGCTGGTTGGCTTATTATATGTAGCATTACGCACCATTTCTTCAACATTTTCTTCAATCATTGAGCGGACGATATCACTTACACTCTCGCTATTAATAATATTTCTGCGTTGCTCGTAAATTACCATACGTTGCTCGTTCATAACGTCATCGAAGCGAAGTAAGTTTTTACGAATATCATAGTTTCGAGCTTCAACTTTATACTGAGCTTTTTGAAGAGCTTTGCTCACCCAAGGGTGCGAAATTGCTTCGTCGTCTTTCATACCCAGTCTTTTCATGGTATCTGCAAGCTTGTCTGAGCCGAAAATACGCATTAAATCGTCTTGTAACGATAAGAAAAATATTGTGCGTCCTGGGTCACCCTGACGTCCTGATCTTCCGCGTAACTGATTGTCAATTCTACGGCTTTCATGGCGTTCTGTACCGATAACTAAAAGACCGCCAAGCTCAAGAACTTCTCTTTTTTCCTGATCATGCTCAGATAAAATCTGGTTTTTAATCTTTGATGCTTCATTTTGATCGGAAATGTTTTTAATAGCATTCTGAATTCTTACCTGAATATTACCACCAAGCATAATATCCGTACCGCGACCTGCCATATTGGTTGCAATCATCACAGCACCCTTACGACCAGCCTGGGATATAATTTCAGCTTCCTGTTCATGATATTTAGCATTAAGTATCTGATGAGGAACATTTTCCTTTTTGAGCATAGTTGAAATAAGTTCTGATTTCTCAATGCTTGTAGTTCCAACTAATATTGGTTGACCTGCCTCATTTCTTTCTTTGATAAGCTTTATGATGGCTTTATATTTTTCTACTTCGGTACGAAATACTGTATCTTCTTCATCCACACGTTTTACTGGAATATTTGTTGGAATTTCAACAACATGCAGTCTGTAAATTTCACGGAATTCTCCTGCCTCGGTCATTGCAGTACCAGTCATCCCTGAAAGCTTATTGTAAAGCCTGAAATAGTTTTGATAAGTAATGGAAGCAAGAGTCTGATTTTCGTTTTTGATCGGAACATTTTCTTTAGCTTCTAAGGCCTGATGTAATCCTTCGGAATATCTGCGACCATCCATTGTACGACCAGTAAACTCATCAATAATCATGACTTGATTATTTTTAACAATGTAATCCACATCTTTTTGGAAAAGTTTATGCGCTTTTAAAGCCTGATTAACATGGTGCAATGTATTTACGTTGTTAATATCGTAGAGACTGCCTTCCATCATTCCGTTGCTTTCCAGCCACTCTTCAACAAAGTTAATACCTTCTTCGTTTAAATGAACATTACGACTTTTCTCATCTTTTTCATAATGTTCATCGCTTATTGCTGGAATTAGTCTGTTAATTTTTACATATAAATCAGACCTGTCTTCAGTTGCACCTGAAATAATTAAAGGTGTGCGTGCTTCATCAACTAAGATAGAGTCAACTTCATCTACTATTGCGTAATTTAGTTTACGCTGAACAAATGTTGAAGCATCGAATTTCATATTATCACGTAAATAATCAAAACCGAATTCGTTATTAGTTCCGTATGTAATATCGCAGCTATAGGCTGTTTTTCTGGCGTCATCATTCATACCGCTAAGTATGCATCCAACAGTTAAGCCTAAAAATTCGTGTATTTTACCCATCCATTCCGAGTCACGTTTTGCTAGGTAATCATTTGTTGTAACAATGTGTACGCCTTTAGATGAAAGTGCATTAAGGTAAGCAGGTAGTGTTGATACCAGAGTTTTACCTTCACCTGTACGCATTTCTGGAATCATGCCTTTATGAAGCGCAATTCCGCCCATAAGCTGTACGTCATAGTGTCTTTGTCCTAAGACTCTTTTAGCAGCTTCTCTTACTACAGCAAAAGCTTCGGGTAAAATATCGTCTAAACTTTCATTTTTTAATCTGTCACGGAATTTCTCGGTTTGATTTCTAAGTAAATTGTCATCCATAGACATGTATTTAGATTCAAGAGAGTTAATAATTTTAACTGTTTTTGCAAAATGCTTTATAATTTTGTCGTTTTTTGTACCGAATATTTTTTCAAAAATGCCAAAAACCATGGATTTATTTCCTAATTGCGTATCTTTATAATGTTATCAAACAACACTTATAAACAAATTTTTTGTATTTATACAGAAAAAACTGTATTTTTTAAAAATTTTAATTTAATAATATTTTGTAAACCTAATTTTTGGAGTAGTTTGTTTATGAAGTTTCTTTGTTTAACAACTTTAACATTATTGTCTTCTACAAATATTTCTATAGCTGCAGAAGACCAAAATATTCTTGCAACCTATGGCGATAACCAGGTTGTATCTAAAGAAGATTTATTAACAGAATTTGTTATGATGAATGGTGGAGTTATGCCATCTAATTATCCAACATATGAATCTATACCAGCAAGTACTAAGGAATCTATAGTAAAAAATATTGCTATGGGAAGAATTGTTCTTAAAGAAGCAGAGAAAGCATCATTTACAGAAACTACTCAAATGAAAAGAGAACTTGATAAGTTAAAGCGTTCATTAATGGAACAAAGTTTTATCAGGTATGTTGTTGAACAAAATATTAAAAAAGTAGACCTAAAAAAAGTTTATGCTGAAGAAGTGAAAAAAATTCAGGCAAATGCAGTAGTTGATTATCGTAAAATTGTTTTGACACCTGATAAAGTACAGGAAGTTTATGCTGTGATTGATAAATCAGGTAAAAATTTCGAGGAAATGGTGAAGAAATATTCTATAGATAGGGATACTTCTATTAATGGCGGATTGGTAAGAAATCATTTTGTTCCAAAAAAAGTAATTACACCATTTGATGATGTGCTGGCTAATCAGGCTGTTGGTACGGTTTCTAAACCAGTAGAGACTACATCAGGTTGGGCTATTTATAAAATAGAGGCAAGAACAGTTCCAAAGGCTCCGCAATTTGAAAACATGAAAAATTATTTACAAGGCAAAACATTTGAAGAATATAAACAGCAATATTTAAAAGATTTAGAAGCTACATATAAACTTCAAATTAACACCAATACAATTGCTTCAAGCTCCAAATAATTTACCGTAAAAGTATGCTATGAAATTTGCAGGTTTAAAAAATAGGCTTTCTATCGAGAGATTAATCGATAGTAAGCCTATTGTGCTAAAAAAATGGCATTTCATATTAATATCGATATTTTTTCATATTAATGTAATTGTGCCTTTGTTTTTAGACCTGTATTTTAATAAATTTGAAGTTCAGGAAATCAAGAAAGAAAGCATTGTTTATATTAATTTTGTTACTGAAGCTATTACCAAAAAAACTCCGCTGTCTCATAAAAAAGCACATGAAACACCAAAGAGCCTTACCAAAAATAAAGATCTAAAAACTCAAACTAAAGAAACAAAGGAGCCGACTCAAAAAGAAGTAGATAACATGAAAAGGGACTATGAAGAAAAAATGTCTTCAAGAGTTGCCCTTGTTTTAGAGCAAAATATTGATAGTTACGAGAATCTTTATGGTGAATTTATGCTTGAATTCAGTGTAGATCGTGACGGTCAAATTATAGATTATAAATTACTTAAGGAAGAAGACGACGAAAAAGCTAATGAAGAGCTTAAAGAGATACTAAAAAAGCTTAAAAAATTCGATGCTGTTCCAAAGCATTACCCTAATTTACCAAAATACCGTTTTGTAATGCCGCTAACTGTTGAATAGATTTAAATAGGAATGGACAGTATTAATTAAATCTATACTATTAATCTTAATTTATTATTCATGGTATTCAATATGTATACAAAAATTGCTTTATGTTCTGCTCTGATAATTGCCTCTTGCTCGCATCATAAAACTACTAGTTTTGATGAAGTAAAGGATAGTTTAACATTATCACAAAACTTGGATGATTATAATTTTGATAATAGTGTTTTAAGTTTAAATACTGACTTATCAGGATTTTATTCAGCTTGGCAAATTAACAATGATATTAGTTATTATGTCGATTATTATCAAAAAGTTTTAAATAATTTGTCTTCGTCTTACTCATTGAATCTATTGCCAAGATCTAATGATGAATTTGAAAAAGATAAATATAATGCCGATTTTTCATCGTTATTGTTAGTTAATAAAAAAGGTTTAATTACCAGAAATAGTAATTTAAGAGCGCTTCCAACTGATAAGCCTTATTTTGCAGATCCAGCGCAAGCAGGAGAGGGGTATCCATTTGATTATGCTCAGGAAAGTTACTTATATATCGGTACTCCTGTACGTATCAGTCACTATTCAAAAGACAAAGCCTGGGCATATGTAATTAGCAATGATAAGGCATTAGGTTTTGTGAGGTCTGATCATGTTATGAAAATTAGTGATTTGCAAGCTGAAGAATTCCAGTCTTATAAATTAGTTCCAGCTATCAAAGATGACGTTCCATTAATAAATAATGGTAGTTTCGTTGAATATATTAAGCTTGGAATGCTTTTTCCTTCAAAAGATGGAAATATACTTATTCCTGTTAATAACAAGCTAACATGGATTGCGAAACCAAAAGATGTAGCTAGCCACGTTCTAAAGTTTAATTCAGATAATATAAGCCTGATAGCTAACCAGATGATAGGCAAGGAATATGGTTGGGGCGGACTTTTAGGTGCAAGAGACTGTTCACAATTTCTTAAAGATTTCTATACTTCTTTTGGACTATATTTGCCAAGAAATAGCAAGGATATAGCCAATTATTCTAAAAATGTTATTGATCTAAAAGAAATGAGCAATATTCAAAAATTAGAAGTAATTTCCGAGCAACAGCCTTTTTCAGCCTTATTATATAAGCCTGGTCATATTACCATTTATATGGGGGTGATGCAGCAAAAGCCTTTAGTTATGCAAAGTTTATGGGGCGTTAGAACCGAATCTGGTAAAAATAGAGGCAGAAATATTACTGGTAAGGTTTTTATATCTACTTTAGAATATGGTGAAAATCATCCATATTATCATAAAAATACTTCTTTTATCAATTCGGTTGCATCTATTATTGTCCTTAAAAAATAAGGCTATATCATTAAATTAAGTTGGTATTGCTGCTATATTAAATATGTAATAGTAGTACCAATTATCTATTAAACTTAGTTATAGTTTTTTAAGTTGAGGTTTGCATGCGTCATTTCCTCGCTAATGTAGTTTTTACTAAATGTCGCTCGTTATTTCTGTGCAAAACTCAACTTAATTCACTATGAATACAGCAAATTAATATTGGTCATTAATAGTATTAAAATTTAATTATTAGCACATATATATTTTAATCAATAAATTCATAGACATTGCAAATTTACTAAATATAAGTTAATAAAAAAAGTTAACTAAATTAGTAAGTTATTCAAATTTACCAGTAAACTAAAGCCTATGCAATTTTACGTTGTTTTATTGCATAATTACTATTGCAGGTTATCTATTTGTATTTTATAATAATTAATATATTAACTTTTGTGGAATGTACTATGGCTGATTTAGACCAAGATGTTACCAGTTTGCCAGAAAGGATGACCATTGAGACAATAGATGAGATGCAAACCTTATTTAAAGGCCTTAAGTTAGATGGTGATGTAATGCTCGATGCTTCTAAAATAGATAGAATCACGACTCCTGGGTTTCAGTATCTTATATCCATATCAAATGAATGCAAAAAAAATCAAAAAACTTTTAAGGTTGTAAAGCCTTCAGAAGCTTTTATTAATACGGCCAAAACATTAGGTCTAATGGGTCAAATCGGTGAATGGAGTAATGACTTATGACAAAAATAGCTATGACAGTAGACGATTCAAAAACAATGAGAGATATGCTCGCATTTACGCTTGCTCAAAATGGTTTTCAGGTGTTGCAAGCCGAAGACGGAGTTCAGGCAATATCTGTTTTAGATAATAAAAAAGTTGATGTAATTATTACAGACTTAAATATGCCTAATATGGATGGTCTTACATTAATAAAAAAGTTGCGTGAAAACCCAACATATAAATTCACTCCAATTCTAATGTTAACCACAGAGAGCGATGATACTAAAAAAAGTGAGGGTAAGGCTGCAGGAGCGACAGGTTGGTTAGTAAAACCTTTTAATCCTGAAAAATTAATGCAGGTAATTAGTAAGGTTTGTCCTTGAGGGTTAAATTATGTCTACAGACAATACAGAGCAATTTAAGAAGACATTTATCACCGAGTGTTTCGAACTGCTTACGGACGCAGAGTCAATTTTATTAGAAATAAATGTTGATTCAGCATCGCTAGACGACCTAAACGCAATTTTTAGATGCGCGCATTCCATTAAAGGTGGTGCGGGCGTTTTTAGTATGAATAATATAGTAAAATTCACTCACGTTGTTGAGACTTTACTTGATAAACTCCGCGACAGCAAAATCACGCTTACAAAGCCAATTGTAGATATATTAATCAGAGCAAATGATATCATTACTAAAATGGTTGAGGCTGCAAGAGATAATAAAGAGCTTGATGATGATTTCGGTGCGGGTGTACTAGAAGAAGTAGAAGCCGTTTTAAGTGCTCATGGTGAGGGTCATGGTGCTTCTAAAGCTGCTTCACAAGCGCCAAAAGTAAATCAAGCAAAGCCTACTTCAAAATTTATAAAGCAATACTTAATCGAATTTATTCCATCGCCTGAAATGTTAAGATCAGGAAGTGAGCCTTTTGTTTTAATTAAAGCGCTTTCAAATCTTGGTATTCCTAATGTAAGATGTAAAGTTGAAAATATCCCTGATTTTCATGATATTGATCCTATTTCGTGTTATATGTCATGGGAAATTGACTTAGAAACAAGTTGTTCGGATAATGATATTGCGGATATTTTTGAATTTGTATCAGACGTTGCAAAAATTAAAATATCGCAGCAGTCAGAAATTGAACTTCCATTATCTGAAGAAGAATTAAAGGCGCATGAAGCTCAGTCGCCAGAGCAAGAAGAAGGAAAAGCAAGCGAAGATAAAACACAGCAAGCAGCTAAAGATACTTCAAAAGATGCAAATAAAAACGCGGCTTCATCAAATACCACAACCATTAGGGTTGATACTGATAAAATTGATAAGCTTGTAAACATGGTAGGTGAGCTTGTTATTACCCAGTCAATGTTATATGACCAGGCTAAAAGATTACCAATGGAGTACCATGGCGGTATTTTAAGGGCTATTGAAGAGTTATCTCAGCATTCAAGAGAGCTTCAGGAAGCTGTAATGTCTGTAAGAATGCAACCAGTAAAATCATTATTCTCTCGTATGCCAAGGCTTATCAGGGATTTGGCAGGCCAGCTTGGCAAAGACATAAAAATAGAAATGTCTGGTGAGCAAACCGAAATTGATAAAACAGTTATTGAGCAGCTTGGTGATCCTCTAATGCATATGATACGTAATTCATGCGATCATGGTATTGAAAAACCTCAAGATAGAATTGCTAAGGGGAAACCTGCCCAAGGTTCAGTTTCTCTTTCGGCAGCTAACCGCGGTGGCCGTATTATTATTGAGATTAAAGATGACGGTGCTGGGATTAATCGTGATAGAGTTTATAAAAAAGCACTTGAGAAAGGCTTAATTGATCCGACTGTTCAGTTATCGGGTGAAGAAATTGATAACCTAGTATTCTTGCCAGGATTTTCTACAGCTGAAGTTATAAGTAATATATCTGGTCGCGGTGTAGGTATGGACGTTGTAAGACGTAATATTGAGGGACTTGGCGGAAGTGTTGTTATTAAAAGTGAAATGGGTAAGGGAAGTGTATTTACTGTATCTCTCCCGCTAACACTTGCGATTCTTGATGGTATGATTATAAGGGTTGGAGAGGAGCAATACATTATTCCTATCGAAAACATTGTTGAAACATTAAGCATTAAACATGGTGAAATCAATGAGGTTACTAAAGGTAATCAGGTTGTAAATATCCGTGGCGAGTTCATTAATATTATTGAACTTCATAAAATTTTCTCAGTAAGTGCAGCTAATGATAATGGCGCAGCAACTTTAGTAGTGTTAGTTGAAAGTTTAAATTCAAAATTTGGTTTGGTTGTCGATGAACTTTTAGGACAGCAGCAGGTTGTAATTAAAAGCTTGGAAGAAAACTCAAACCCAATCGATGGTATAAGTGGCGCAACAATATTAGGTGACGGCAAGGTTTCGCTAATTCTTGATATATCCAAAATACCGACAATTCATCAGAAAATTTTAGTTAAAGAAAATCCGATAGAAAAACGCTTAAAAATAGAGGAGTGCTAAAATGAGTGTAGAATTAAATTTAGCTACGGATAACAAGAAGGGCGGTTCTTCCGACTTAAAAAAGTTCTTAAGTTTTACAGTAGGAAAACTTGAGTATGCCGTAGATATAATGATGGTTAGAGAAATTAAAGTTTGGACGGAAGTAACAAGGCTTCCTAACTCACCTGAAGAAATGAGGGGTGTTATGAATCTTCGTGGTGTTATTATTCCAATTTTTGACTTACGTACAAGATTTGGTCAGGGTACAACTGAGGCTACAAATAAGAATGTGGTAATTATATTATCCGCAGGAAATAGAATTATAGGAATTTTGGTTGATGCAGTTTCTGACATCCTAGATGTGGAAGCTACAGAAATCAAGGCATCACCGACAAGTGAGACAGAAATAGATGATAAGTACATTAGTGGCCTTGTCTCTATTAATGAGAGAATGGTCATAGTACTAAATATGGAAGAAATGTTTGGTCAAATTAACATCGAAAATATTAAACAATAGGGGGCTATAATGATAAAGATGTTAGGTTCTATTAAGGGTAAGGTTCAAGCAGCAACAGGGCTAGTCGTTGCTCTAGTATTGATTATAAGTATTACAATTGTAATTAAACTTGAAAATATTCAAAAAGGTGCAAATGAAGCAGATGAAATGATAGATTTATCATATTTAATCTGGGAGTATCAAGGGGCAGATAGGGGGATTTATAACGCAGGTGTAAGAGCTCTTGAAACATTTGAAAACTCTAGTGAATTTCAAAAATATCTACAGTCTTATAATAAAGCTAAAGATAATTTTGCTATTCATTATGAAAAATACAAAGACTTTAAATCTGGTTATCTAAATACTACATCAGACGGCTATATTGATAAAGTTAAAAAACTTATGGAAGATAGCTATAAAAACATGTTAGCTATTACAAATTTATTTGAACAAGCTATTAATGATACTAATGTAAGTTATGAAAAAAGAAAATTAATTCTAAGTGAAATAGAATCTAAAATGTCAGAACGTTCAGCTTTGAATGTTAAAATGAGAACTGAATTATATGAATATTCTCCTGAAATTAAAGATAAACTCAATAAGGATATCATTACTGCTAAAAATATATTAGGATTCTTGTCTATAGTTGGTCTTTCTATAATTGGTTTTGTAATGTACAAAATTATTCAGCTTGTAATAAACAAAAATAGATCAATTGCTGAATTAATGGGTGCTTTTGCAAAAGGTGATACTAGTTATGTAGTTGCGCCTTGGATTGCATCTAACAAAGAAATTGCTTTAATTTTAGATGAAGCAGAGCATGTTAAAGGTTATATTAATAAAGCTGCAAGACTTCAAAATATGATAGATAATTTATCACTTCCAGTAATGCTTTGTGATAAAAACTTTAATATTACATATATTAATAAAGCATCACATGCAGCTTTAAAAAGGCTTGAGAGATTATTACCAGTTACAGTTGATAAGCTTGTTGGTGTTAATATTGATATTTTCCATAAGAACCCAGCACACCAAAGAAAGTTACTTGTTGATGAAACAAGAATGCCGCATAAAGCTGAATTCATGATTGGTGATGAATGGTTATCTTTAAATGCTAATATTCTTAAAAACTCAAACGGACAAATTGACGGTTCATTTGTTGACTGGTCAATTGTTACAGAGAAGAAAAGAGCTGATGCAGCAAACAAACAAGCTGTAGAAAATATTAACAGACTTATCGCATCAGCGTCTGATGGTGATCTAGAAGCTAAAATTGATACAAATGACCTAGAAGGTGTATACTTAGAAATCAGTAGCGGTATGAATAAACTTATGAATACAGTGCTTGTACCAGTAAGTAAATCAATTGAAGTGATGAATGATCTTTCTAAAGGTGTATTATATCATAAATTAGATGGTGACTTCAGAGGTATGTTTGCTAGCATGCAAAATGCTTTAAATGCAACAATTGATAAGTTATCATCTATTACAGTACAGATTAAAGAGTCTGCAAATTCAGTAAGATCTGCATCAAGCGAGATTGCATCTGGCGGTACAGACTTATCAAGCCGTACAGAACATCAGGCTTCTAACCTAGAAGAAACAGCGTCTTCAATGGAAGAATTAACTGAAACTGTACAGAAAAATACTCAAAACGCTAATAATGCTAACAAAGTTGCTATCGATGCCAGACAAAAAGCTGAGAAAGGTGGTGAAGTTGTTGGTAGTGCAGTTGGTGCGATGGGTAATATTGAGAAATCTTCACAGAAAATCTCTGATATTATCGGTGTAATTGACGAAATCGCATTCCAAACAAATCTCTTAGCTCTTAACGCTGCTGTTGAAGCTGCCCGTGCAGGTGACGCTGGAAAAGGATTTGCGGTGGTTGCTAGTGAAGTAAGAACACTTGCTGGTAGATCTGCGTCTGCATCTAAAGAGATTAAGAAGCTAATTATTGAGAGTGCTGAGCAAGTTCAGGATGGTGCTGTTCTTGTTAAACAGGCAGGTGAAACACTTGGTGATATCGTATCATCTGTTAAACAAGTGGCAGATCTTATTTCTGATATTGCGACAGCAAGTAATGAGCAAGCAAACGGTATTAAAGAGATTAATGCTGCAGTACTACAAATGGATGAGATGACACAGCAAAATGCTGCCTTAGTAGAAGAAAGCACAGCTGCTTCACATTCACTTGTAGAGCAGGCTAATACTTTAAACAGACTAGTGAGCTTCTTTAAGTTATCTGAAAACCAGCAAGAAGAAATGGCTGCCGAAGCCCCTAAGCCTATGCATAGCTCACCTGCTAAAAAGCCAGCTACTCACGGTAAGTCAGAGAACATGAAGAAATTATCTGATGCTAAAAAACCAGTTCCAGCTGCTCAAAGCTCAACACCTTCTAAAAAAGGTGATGATGGCTGGGAAGAGTTTTAGTAGTTAGATCATAGGAGAAAGATCATGAGCGCTCAGACACCAGATTTCGAACTTACAGACAGCGATTTTAAAGCTGTTGCAAAGAAGATATTTGATGTGTCTGGGATTGTTCTTTCTGAACAAAAAAAGTCAATGGTATACTCCAGGCTGGTAAGACGCCTAAGAGCATTAAATTTAGATTCATTTACAAGATATTTAGATTTAGTAGATAATGACCCTAATGAATTTACCAACTTCGTCAACTCACTTACTACAAACCTTACAAGCTTTTTTAGAGAGTCTCATCATTTTGAATATCTTAAAGATGAGCTTAACAAGCTGATTGCTGAAGGTGTTCCAATTAGAATTTGGTCGGCTGGTTGTTCAGCAGGAATGGAGCCATACTCGATTGCAATGGTTGTTTCTCATTTGCTTGGCAGAAATTTATCTACATACGATATCAAAATTTTAGCTACAGATATTGATACTGACATTTTAGCAAAAGCCAAAAGAGGTGTATACGATATTGCAGAAAAGAAAAATATTCCTGACGACTATTTTAAAAAATACTGCAAAACTATTAATGAGGATGGTGAAGAAAAAATTAGCATGAATGCTGAGTTAAGAAATTTGATTGCATTTAATCAGCTAAATTTAATGGGGAATATTCCGCTTAAAAGAAAAATGCAGATTATATTCTGCCGAAATGTATTAATTTATTTTGACAAGCCTACTCAGTCAAAAATCTTTGATAAATTTCATCAGAATATAGATAAGGAAGGAATGTTGTTAATTGGACACTCTGAAACCATAGGTGATAGAAGCTCAATTTTCAAATTGATTGGCAAAACAACATATAGAAAAATAGGGTAGTTGCTATGGTTTTAGATGCAATGAAAAAATTTGTTTCAAAAGCAGATAATAAAACCTACGTTAAAATTTACTCAGGCGATTGTTATGCAACAAAAGAGCCTGAAGAAGTTATGGTAACAATATTAGGCTCATGTATTGCTGCATGTATTAGAGACCCGCAGCTTAACATTGGCGGTATGAACCATTTTTTATTACCTGCGACAGATGGCGAAGTTACAAGCTATACAATGAGCAGATATGGATCGTTTGCAATGGAGCAGCTAATTAACAGTATTATTAAAATGGGTGGTGTAAAAAGCAGACTAGAAGTTAAGCTTTTTGGCGGTGCTAATGTTAGCGCAACTTCAGCGCTAATTGGCTCGAAAAACGTAGAATTTATCAAAAAGTTTTGTAAAGAAGAGAATTTAAATGTGGTGGCAGAACATTTGGGCGGCACTCAGGCACGAAAAGTACAGTTTTGTCCTGGTAATGGCGTTGCTATGATGAAGCTTGTAACTTCAGTAGAGCAGGAAAACGTTGTACAGGAAGAAATGGTGTACAGCAAAAAAGTGGTTGTTCAGGAAGACAAGGGTGGTTCTGTCGATTTATTCTAATTTGGGAGTGATATTATGAATAAAAAAGTTAGGGTATTGATTGTTGATGATTCAGCATTAGTTAGAGATTTATATACAGAAATGCTATCAGAAGATCCTGATATTGAGGTTATTGGTCAGGCAATGAATGCAGATGATGCACGTAGCAAGATAAAAGCGCTGAATCCTGATGTTATTACTTTAGATATTGAAATGCCAGGAATGAATGGTCTTGAGTTTTTGGAAAAAATTATGACATTAAGACCTATGCCAGTTGTGATGTCATCTACACTTACTCAAACAGGGACAGAGCATACTATCAGGGCGCTTGAAATTGGTGCTGTAGATTTTATTGGTAAGCCATTTGCTAAGGAAGATCCATATACACTCAAACTTGTTAAAAACCAGCTTGCTTCAAAAGTAAAAATTGCTGCAAATTCTAAAGTTCAGGCAAGGCAGCCAGTTAAAAAAGCCGAGAAGAAACAATATAATTTCAAATCTAATATGCTTATTGCTATTGGATCATCAACAGGTGGAGTTGAAGCTAACAAGGTGCTTTTAGAAATGCTTCCTGACGGGATGCCTCCAATTGTTATAACTCAGCACATGCCAAAGGGTTTTACTTCGTCTTTTGCAAGAAGACTTGGTGAATCATTAGGCAGACCAGTTCATGAGGCAACTGACAGAATGCAGCTTCAGTATAATAATATCTACATTGCTCCTGGTGATATTCATATGCAAATAAAAAAGAAGGGTGATAAATATTATACCCAGCTAGATAATGGTGATTTATATTCAGGTCACAGACCGTCTGTAGATATCATGTTTAAGTCGATCGCTGAATTTGAAAATGATAAAGTTATAGGGGTTATTCTTACAGGTATGGGTAAAGACGGTGCAGAAGGTTTATTGGAGATGAAAAATCAAGGCGCTTTTACAGTTGGTCAGAATGAATCTAGCTGTATAGTTTATGGTATGCCTAAAGCTGCTAAGGCAAATGGTGCAGTAACTATTGAGTTGCCTTTAGAAAAGATTGCGGATACAATTATTAAAGAATGTTTAAGTTAGTAACTGTAGATTTTTGATAAATAGAATTGATAGTTGGTCGTTATGATAGAGAAACAGGAAGAAGAAAAAAATAACAATTTTTATAAAGGTAGTTTGAATGAAAATTTAAACTCCATTATTACTTGTATTGAAGCTATAAGTAAAGTTCTTCCAATAGCATCTAAAACTGTTGAGACCACTATTACGGAATTAAGCGGTAAATTCCAGAACATCGCAGTAAGCACACAAAAACAAGGTGAAAATATTGATAAAATTGTGCATTTAGCACTGAATATTCAGGCTGAAGATGGAAGTTCAATGAGTTTATCTGAATCTTTAAACCTTATTAACAAAACTTTGTCAGATTCAGTTGATAAGATTATTCACGTTTCAAAAATGGCTATGTCAATGGTTTATAGTCTTGATGAAGCTATGGCAAGCCTGCGTGATATTGATAAAGTTGTAGATGATATTCAAAAAATTACAAAGCAAACAAATTTGCTTGCGCTTAATGCTACTATTGAGTCTGCAAGGGCAGGGGAATATGGTAAGGGTTTTGCGGTCGTTGCAAGCGAAGTCAAAAACTTATCTAAACAAATATCTCAAATGTCATTTTCAATGCAGGCAAGAATTACTGAGGTTACAAATAGCGTACATAAAAGCTATGAAACATTGGGTGAAGTTGCGACCATTGATATGTCTGATAATATAATGATCAAACAAAAAATTGAAGAACTAATGTCACGTATGATGAAGCAAAATGAAAGCTTTTCACATACACTTAAAGATGTTTCGCGCGAGACCACAGAAAATGCTAATTCAATAACAGGAATAATTGTTAGCATGCAATTTCAGGATAGGGTGTCGCAATATATTATGAATTCACAGTCTACATTACTAAAAATCGCAGAATATTTAGCTATGATAAATACTGACCAAAATGCAATATCTGGAATTAATAAAGATTTGGTCGAAGAATTTATTAAAATTATGAAATTAAGTGAAATGAAAACCATTTTACTTGATGAACTAAAAGGAAAGCAATATGATATAGGTGACATTAAAGATACTGATGGAAATAGCGACGATGAAATTATGTTGTTTTAGGTAGGAATTCATGGAATACAAAAAAATTATAAAAGATTCATCTTGTACAATAGAGGTAAGTGGAAAATTTACCTTCAATGACCATATGGAATTTAAAACCATTTTATCTTTACTTAAGTCAGAGAACATTAAAACTCTTGAGCTGAATTTAAGTAATCTTGAGTTTGTTGATTCTGCCGCTCTTGGTATACTACTTATTTTAAAAGATGAGGCTGAAAAGCATTCGATAGAACTAATACTAAGGTCTCCTAAAGGACAAGTTCAAAAAATGTTTGAAATTTCTAAGTTTTACATGTTGTTCAATATAATCGATTAGTAAGAAATAAATGAAAAAGAACTCTATAGAAAGTATGGCTATAATGCGGGAATCTAAAATTCTCGTGGTAGACGACATGGAGTTCAATGTAATAATGATCCAGCATTTATTAATGAAGAACGGTTTTAAAAATGTTTTTACTGCTAAAAATGGTATAGAAGCTATTGAAATTACAAAAAAAGAAATCCCTGATCTTGTTATTCTTGATTTAATGATGCCAGAGATGGATGGCTTTGAATATTGTACTATAATTAGAAAAGAAGAGAGATTTGCAAACCTTCCTATCATTGTACAAACTGCAACAAACCTGACTAAGCAAAAAACACAGGCATTCAGTTGTGGTGCCACAGATTTCGTTAATAAACCAATTGATCCTGAAGAATTAATTGCGCGTATTAAGGTGCATTTGGAAAATCATATATTACTTGAGAAGCTTCAAAACTATCAGGAAAGGCTGCGTTCTGAGCTTACAAACGCTCAAAAAATGCAGGAAGCATTAATGCCAAATGATTTGGCGCGTAAATTACTACTTGAAAATTATGGTCTGAAAATTCAGTCGTATTTCTTACCATCATTAGAAATTGGTGGTGACTTTTGGTCATTTGATCCAATAGACGAAGATAGGGTTGCCTTTCACATCACAGACTTTTCTGGTCACGGTATAGGGGCTGCTATTAATACTTTCAGGCTTCATACTATTATTAGTGAACTTAAGGATAAATCTTTAAAGTTAAGCTCAGCTGAAGCTGTAAATCATATTAATCATAGCTTAACAGCTATACTTGCTCGCGGGCAGTTTGCAACATTACTTTATGGAATATTTGATCTTAAGAATGACCAGATTGAGTATACGGCTTGTGGGTCTCCACCAGGTTTTATTTTGAACATTCGTGAAAAAACAATTCGTAAAATTGATTCCGCAGGACTTCCAATAGGAATTTCTTCATCTTATAGCTATGAGCATAAGACCTCAGACTTCAAAAAAGGAGATATATTAATTTTATATAGTGATGCACTGATTGAAACAGAAGACTTACATGGTAATATGCTGGGTTTAGAGAAGTTAGAATCAATGCTTACAAACTATATTAATTCAACTAATTCTCTTATGTCGGAAAAACTATTTGATCATATAATGGAAACCTTTGCTAAAAATTATATGATGCGTCTTACAGATGATTATACTCTGGTGTTTTTTGAGAGGATTTAACTTTTATTTCAAGAAGCTTAGCTGGTTTTGCTTCCTCAATATTCTCTATAAATAGCTTCCTTATTTCAACGGGCATATTGGTTAGCCTATAAGACTTTTCGTCTTGATCGTGTATTTCGTAAGGTATCTGATTAAAAGTAGTTACAGCAGAATTATGCTTAGAAATTAAATGTTTAAATTCATAAAAACTAATATTTTGTGATGTATAATATAATACAACCTTAGAGTTATCGAAAATTAATTTTTTTATAAAATCTATGCTTTTATTGTTTTGATACGCAAATTGTATAAAGTGATTTATTTGATGACCATATATTGGTTTTAGTTCTTTATAAAGATTAACCCACGGACTCAATGTTTCTGCCCACTTCTCCCATTTTATCTGAACATCTGGAATGTCATAACCAAAACTCATTATTAGATCAATAATATGAAAATAACCGTATCTGCATGCTATATCAAAATACTCATATCTGTTGTCATGATCTGCATCAGTTTCACCAGCTTTTGATTCAAGTACGTTAAAAAGTAGTCCAGTTTTTTGTGCTTTATCTAAAATATTTTTTGCCGATAAATAATGTCCATTTGAGCATAAGTCGTGGAAAAGAATATTTCTTTTGGCAAGAAGCATTCCGTCTCGATTTAAAAGTCCTGCAGCTTCGGAATCTTGTTCTAGTAAGGTAGCGATATCCCATAATTTATCTATAATATCAACTCTGTTATTCACGCACGCGCTATAAAATGCTTCAAAATCGCTATTTATAAATAAAAATAGCTGTAAATCAGTGTTTTCAATTAATGAGAAAGTGTAGTCGATTATTTCTGAATTTCCTTCACAGCATGCGCTATGAAACATTTGATAAAACATTACTCGTTTATGGTCTGGAGTTATTTGGTTGATTTCATCTGCTTTTGTAGAAAGGAATTTAAGAGAAAGAATTTGATTTGTAATTACTGGAACTTTAAAAATATCTGATCTATTATGTGTAAGGGTAGTAAACTTAAGTTCTTCCGTATTCATTAAACTCCATAAATATTCTGCGATTTGTAAGTGTCCATGTTTTAAAGCATTAGTTATTGATTCAAAAGAATAGCGCGTTAATAAATTGGCATGGTCGTTAACATCTAACATGCTATAGAGCTTTTTGACTAGCTCAAGGTTTCCGCTTTCAGATGCGCTAACGAACCCTAACTTAATTTGTTCATTCGTAATGTTGTAAGTGCTGAATAAGTGTTCAATAATTCTAATTTGATTATGTATGCATGAGTAGGCATATAAAATATCTAAAAAGTTATAATCTTTAATTATATTTTCAAAGCTACTTAACTGATTATCATAAAATAAATCTGATAAAATATTAATTTTAGTATTTAAATCAAGATTATCCCATAAAGCATTGCATAAATTATTATCGCTAAATCTTTGATATATTTCTGTAAAGATTCTTACTTTCTCTGGTCTGTTTTGTTCTAAGAACCATCTGCTTAATACATCAAAACGGTAATTAAGATATAGATCAATTATTTCCTGAGCCCTCATAAAAACCTACTATGGTAAATAAATTAATATATTGAGGCTAACATAGTACAAATATGAATTCAAACAAAAAAGGCTCGTTAAATTTAACGAGCCTTTTCATGGTTTTAATTAAAGAAGCAAATTATGCTTTGGCCGCTGCTTCTTCTTCTGCTTTACGTCTTTGAGCAATAGTAATTTTTTTGCTTAAGCCTTTTACAGCAAATAACCATACAACGCAGATGATTAAGAAAATCACTGATGTTGTAGGAGCAAGAATTACTACGTCTTTAACCGCAAATACTAACGCAAGTGTACTTTGTACGAAAGCACCACCAGCTTTACCAAGTCTACCGCCTAATACGTCAACCGCAGCTTTACCTTTGGTTTTTAGTTCGTTATCAAGTGGAATATAAGCCATCTCTTTTGTTGGATCAAAGAGAGAGTATTTTACAGCTTTAGATATTGTTACTAAACCTGCACCAAGGAATGCTGCAAACGCCATTGTTGTGAAGCCCATTTCCTGGAACATTGGAGCAAGTGAATCTTTTTGAATAATAACAAAGAAGAACACTGAACCACAAAGTAAAGTAATAAGTGGTGTTATTACCGCAGCTTTAAACCAGCTTAAAGAACGAAGGATATTAGCACCAACACCTAAGATGAATAATATTGTGAAAATACCAACGAATGTTGAGAAGTTACCCATGAATGCATGGTAACCGCTTTGGTTGCCGGCATAGTAAAGTTTAAGCTGTTGTTTCCATTGTACTTCAACTAAGTTAATAGAGATACCGTAAGAAACTACGAGTAAAACGATTAAGCCAAGTTCAGGTGAAGTGAAGATAACTTTAGCACTTTCGCTAAGGCTAAGTTTAGCTTTTTTCTTCTTAGGTTTGTTAGCAGCTTCTGCTTCATCATAGAATTTTGGATCACTGAGAACATTTGTATGCATCCATCTGAAAAGGTACATAGCAAGCACACCCATAGCAGCAACAATTGCCATTAAAATCTTAAGTGATAAGCCCCAATGGTCACCTTGTACTTCTACGTAGTGGTGAATGTTGTTACAGAAATGCTCTGTTTGACCTGCGAAAATGAGACCAATGTTTGCAATTAAAGCGAAAAGACCGTAGAAGCGTTTTGCTTCATTCATTCTTGTCACTTGGTTGGCAAACTGCCAGAAGAGTAATGATACCATCGCACTTCCCCAAATTTCTGCCATTACATAAAATGATGAGAATGCCCAGTGAGCATAAATATCAATAAATCCTGTAAGATTAGGATATGCTTGGTGTAATGCAGCAATTGATTCAGGAGAAGGATGTACAGCAGCAATGTTTGGATAAATCAAGAATCCAAATGCTGCAAAATATACTAAGAAAGGCGTTACGATAACATAGAAAATCTTTTCACTGTTAAAGATATTAGATAACTTAGCATATAGTATTACAAACAATACCGCACATGGTGTTACGCAGTATAATTTGAGGAATGGAATAATATTTGCGCCTGCAGCGTTTACTACTAGTACGTCTTTTGTATCACGCATTACTGTGTAATTGAATAAAAGACAGAACATAATAAGTGCCATAGGCAAGAATTTTTTCATTTCGTAGTTATGTATCGGCCAAAAGATACCGCGCCACTTAGAAAAATGCTCTTCGGTTTTAGTACTCATGTAAATTCACCTTAAAAAAATTAATTGAACATAGTTGAATTGTGACTAAGCTAAAATTTGTAACTTTTTAACTTGAGTTTTGCGTTAATAGTTCCAAGATTAGATAGTATTATTTACTAAAAAATTTGCAATTATTTAACAAAAAACAACTTAAATCATTATTATGCAAATTTTATGCCTAATCATGATTTTCCTATGCTTTCTAACAGAAAATTAAAACAATGTAAAGAAAATACTAATAATAAATTGAATGATTTATTATTTTTTAAAAAGTTTCAAAATCAGCAATTTGTTATGAATAAGAATGATAGTTATTAAATTTAGATGGTGCCGTAAGAGGGATTCGAACCCCCGACCTATCGCTTACAAGGCGATTGCACTACCACTGTGCTATTACGGCTTATAGGTGCAATTGTGTATTTGAACAAATGGGAATTTACCTATTATTTCATTTTAAGTCAATAGTTTTATTTGTGATTTTTCAATTTTGTTTGATCTAACAATATTTTACATGCAAAGATTGCCATATAATAAAAAGGTGTGCAAATTAGGCTAAACATTATTTTAAATAAAATTGCACTTGAAAATACAGTAAAAAATTTACCGTTAGGTATGGTTCCAAGGTATAGCATTAACGAATATATGACAACAGAATCAGTTATTTGTGAAACTATAGTGCTGGCGTTATTTCTGAGCCATATATACTTTCCTTTAGTTAAATCTTTGAAAAATAAATATATTCTAATATCAATTTTTTGGGCTAAATAGTTGGATAATATAGAAGCTCCAAATACAACTTCGTATAATCCGAACATTTTATTATACTCATCTTTTGAAATGTATGACCAGGAAGTTGATGGTAATGTATTTGTTATCATAAGTAACAAAGCCACAAATAGCGAACTTATAACGCCACATTTTACTGCAAAATCAGATTTTTGTTTACCATAAAACTCCGATATTAAATCGGTAAATATAAAAGTAATAGGGTAGGTTAAAGCTCCGACGGATAATTCAAAATCTATTCCAAATATACTAAAGCTTGTAAACTTCTTAAAAATTATGTTTCCTAATATAAGGCAGCTACAAAATAAGGTAAGTAGCACTATGTATATTTTGGTTCTGTATCCGAAATCGTTCATGGCATACCATATTGACGGTTAATTTTTAGCGTATAATATAAATTTTTTAATTTTTTCTTATTATTAATGTGGTAGAATTTTATTATATACTGCAATACTTATAATACTAAGGGCATGCATGAACAACATATTTTTTGAAAGAATTAAGCATGATTTGGGTTCTTTAGTAATCCCAGCTAATGATTTTACCAAGTTATTAACAATTGAAATATTGTATTACTTACCTGATTACCCTAGTATATTGCAGAGTTTTACCTGGCAAATGGAAGATATTTCACCAACCTATCCGCATTTAGATCGATTTTTAACTTATTGGGATAAGGAAATTATAGCTAAAATTAACTCTGTAAATGTAAGTATAGGTGGGGAATGTGGCAACCGAGAGTTTAGATATCTTAAAGATGTAATCAAATTAATTTAAACAGATTAAGTTTTTTCTTGTCAAACAATTAATTACAGTATTTAATTATATCAATAGCATTATTTAATGTTGTATTGTAAACATACAACAAAGAACAGTGGGTGAAATTGATAGATGATTAAATACGGTGCCATTAGAAATAGAACGAAAGTCTCGTTAATATATTTCGCAGTCCTGATGGCTATGACCATAATCATGGTCGGTATTTCAGAATATAATAAAATCGAATCAACTCCTACTCCTAACTTACTGGATAATAACGATATTTTCTCATTTCGTAAAACTGATGCAATAGTCCCTCAGGATAATTCTGTTTCATTTACAGTTCAGAACGGTGATACTTTAAGAAGCATACTTGCAAACGCTGATATTAGCGAAAACGACGCAGGTAATATCATAAAGTCATTAAAAAAGGTCTATGACCCTTCTAAAATCAGTATTGGGCAGAATATATCCATTTTCTATGACGACTTTGATAAAACTTCTATCTCTGCCGTAAAATTCTCTATCACATCAGAAAAAACCATAGAGCTTTCCAAAACAGATGAAGGCTTTTCTGTTAAAGAACGTTTCATACCCCTTGTTAAAAATTATGTGCATGTAACCTCTAAAATTGAAGGCAGTTTATTTGGTTCGACTCAGGCAAGTGACGTGCCATCTATTATTGCCCAGGAATTTGTAAAGCAATTCAGTTACGACGTTGACTTTCAACGTGATATTCACGAAGGCGACAGCTTCGATCTTGTTTATGAACGTTATTATGATGCATATGGTAACTATGCCCGTGATGGTAAGCCTATCTACATGTCACTAAACCTTGCTGGGGAAGTTTATAAACTTTACTATTTTGAGGGAAAAGACGGGAAGGGTGATTATTATTCTGAAAGCGGGGCATCGGTTCGTAAGGAACTATTAAAAACACCAATTAATGCTTCCAGGATTTCTTCTGGTTTTGGTTTAAGAAAGCACCCAGTTCTTGGTTATAGCAAAATGCATAAAGGCGTAGACTTTGCTGCTCCTATCGGAACACCTATATTTGCTGCGGGTGATGGTACTATCATAGAAATGGGTCGTAAAGGTACATACGGTAATTATATTAAGCTAAAGCATGGATCAGGCTATAGTACTGCCTATGCACATTGCTCGAAGTTTAAAAAGAACCTGAAACTGGGTACTAGAGTACAGCAGGGTGAGGTTATTGCATATGTTGGGGCAACAGGACGTGTTACAGGACCTCATTTGCATTTTGAGGTACTCAAAGGTTCTCAGCACATTAACCCTGTAAACGCTAAGTTTGCTTCTAATAATAAGGTTAATGTAAACGAAACTAGAGAATTTAAGCGCTATGTTCAAAAGCTTAACCGTAAGCTAATTTCAATGCCAAGCCATACAGAAATTTCCGCAGATTCTATAAAAGGGTTATAACCTGCCAAAGTATTTTTAAATAAAAATCCTGTAAAATTTAGTTATCTGTAATTGATAATTTAAGGTTTTCTGCTATTATCGCTGAAATTTACTATATATTTCAGGAATTTAGAATGTCTTCAAAAAATGTCAAAGTGAATAATAGCCTTTCAAAATATATCCAAATCACAAGAGATGAGCAAAAAAAACCAGAGCTTGTGGCAATTGGTATTGCCAGAAGTATTCTGCTGGCAAGCATGATATGGAGTTTAATCTCTAATGTGATTAGGCATATTCCAGTAATAGGGGGCTTGCTCAATGTGAAGCTTATTAAATTAGCTGTAAGTTATGCTGGTGCTATGTTTATTAATAACACAAATGCTTTGAAAATTTTATCGACTAAAATGCAAAATTTAGATAAAGATATACAAAAATTTGCTAAAAAAAATACTCATCAAACAAAAGACATTAATCTTCAATTTTTTCAGAATTATTTACTTACAGGTTTAAAACATACGTCTCACGCTTTAAGTATTGCAGCAGGCTTTATGTTTGATTCATGGTATGCTGAAAAAACAATTGTAAATTTAATAAATAAAAATCAAGGTACTCTATTTTCTGATTTAATAGCTCGAATACTTAATGCTTTTGGTAGTGACGTTACTGAAGATTTAGAGCAAAGAATTATTGATAACAATAAAGGACTAATTGAAACTTTATCTCCAATGCCAATTTTTTATGATTACAGAGCTGAAGTTTCTAAAGGTGCTGTTCAGCAAATCTATAATGATTTAGGAATCTAGCCTTATTTTAAATTAGTTGGTGAGGCGAGATTTCTATCTTTAAGTGGATTAATAGAGTTTTTCATAAGTATAATTGAAAGCCTAATATTTTCAGGTGCATTAGGATCTTTTGTATTTAAAAGCTCTCGGTCTGCCTTGCCCCCAATTTTACCTATCTGATCAGAATCTATACCAGCTTTTTGTAAGTATTGCCTTGCAGAATTTGCTCTATCTGAGGATAATTCCCAGGCATCGTAGCTTCCTGTTCTTGCGCTTGTTGTATAGCCTGTTACAGAGATAAAGTTAGGCATATATTTTATCATCTGAGCAACTCTTTCTAAAATGAGCTTGGCATGAGGTGCAAGTTCAGTGGTTCCTGGCTTAAATGTTGGCTTGTTATTAGTATCTACTATCATAATTTCAAGCCCTTCGGGAGTTATATTGATTCTAATATTTTCAGCATTATCCTTTAAAACTTTATCCTGATTTATAGCTGCCTTAAGTGCTTGCTCCATAGTAATGAAGTTTTTTTGATCTGCTTCATCATCTTTATTTTTTTCCTCAGGTGGAGTGATTAAAACTCCTTTTGAAGGTGCGCCGTAAAGAATTTGATTATCTGCATATTCAGCTTCTTTATTAGATTCTGTCTTGCTAGAAGATTTACCGCCCTGAAAGCCAATACCTTTTTCATCTCTGATTCCTATTGTTGGGGTGAAATATTCAGCAATCCCTCTTAATGTTTCCTGTGGGGCGCTTGATAAAAGCCAAAGTAAAAGGAAAAACGCCATCATCGCGGTTACGAAGTCAGCATAAGCAACTTTCCAAGCTCCACCATGGTGACCGCCGGCTACCTTATTGATCTTCTTGATGATTATAGTGGTTCCACCACCTTCTTTATCTTTTGACATAAATATTTAAAATATATGAACTTATTAATATATTGTCGTGTATTATTTTCCTAAAGTCAAGTTTAGTTTTAGTTGGTCAAATTACTGAATGTATGATAAATTCTTGGCACAATTGAATGAAACGGTGCAGTTTAATGAGTAAGTTTTCCTCTCCTTTAAGATCGCTAATAATTGCTTTAGATTATGTAAAGCCATTTAAATATGAGCTTGTAGGGGTTATGGTGTCACTTGCTATATCTTCAAGTTCAGTTCTTGGAATAGGTGATGGCATAGGCAGCCTGATAGATAAAGGTTTTGCTAAAAATGATTATAAGGTTTTAAACGAAGCTCTAATTATTTTATTAGCCGTATCTATAGTACTTGCAATTGCAACGTTTTTTAGATCATTTTTAATTTCAAATATATGCGAAAAAGTGGTTGCTAAAATCCGTCAGGATGCTTTTTCTGTAGTTGTTGGAATGCCTGTTGAGTTTTTTGAGTCGCATAAAATATCTGATATTATTACAAGGCTTACTAACGATACAACATTACTAACTAACATCATTACAGCTCTGTTATCGGTTGCCATCAGAAATATGATATTACTTATAGGCGGGCTGGTTTTACTCGTTAAAACAAGTGTTTTTCTGAGTATTATTGTACTGGGACTCATGCCTTTAGTAGTAATTCCTATTGTAATTGTTGGCAGAAAGGTAAGAACTTTATCAAAGGATGCTTTGGCAAAAATATCTGAAATCAGTGAAAGAGTAGAAGAAAGCTTAAGGGGCATACTTACAGTTCAGGTATTTAATCGCGAAGCCTATGAAAAATCTATTTTAAATGGTAAGGTTGACGAAGCTCTTCATGCCGCTCAGGAAAGAATATTTTTACGGGCTTTGCTTGTGGCACTAGTAATTGCTATAGTATTTGGTTCAATAAGCTTTGTATTATGGATAGGTGGTCATGAAGTTATTGATGGAAAGCTTACTAGTGGTAGTTTGTCGTCATTTGTATTTTATGCTGTGCTTGTTGCTTCAAGTAGCGGGGCGCTTGCAGAAACATTAAGTGAATTCCAAAAAGCACATGGTGCTGTTGATAGAATATTTCATTTACTTGCTTATAAAAGTAATATTAAAGATCCTGAGAGTCCAAAAATAATTAATGTAAGCGAATTTTCAAGTATAAACTTTGACAATATCAGCTTTGCATATCCCTCTAATCCATCTAAAAATGTTTTAAGCAACTTTAGCTTATCAATAAATAAAGGTGAGACCATTGCTTTTGTAGGGCTTTCAGGCAGTGGTAAATCTACAATTTTTAACCTGCTTTTAAGGCTTTATGACCTTGAATATGGTGAGGTTAAAATAAATGATATTAATATCAAAAATATACTCATGAGTGATCTAAGACGGCATTTTGCAATAGTTCCGCAAGAAACGGTTATATTTTCGGCAACCATTTATGACAATATAAAATATGGTAATTTAAATGCTAGTTTTGAGGATGTTGTACAGGCAAGTATTGCAGCCGAAATTCATGAATTTATTGAAGGATTGCCTGAAAAATATCATACGTTTGTTGGTGAAAAAGGCATGAGGCTTTCAGGCGGTCAAAAGCAAAGGATAGCAATCGCCAGAGCAATACTTAAAAATGCCCCAATTCTCTTACTAGATGAAGCTACAAGTAACTTAGACAGCGAAAATGAGCAGCTTATACAAAAGGGTCTTGCAAGACTTATGGCGGGTCGTACAACTCTTGTAATTGCTCACAGGCTTTCTACAATTGAAAATGCAGATAAAATAGTAGTACTTGATGGTGGGGAAGTTAGCAAAATGGGAACTCATGATGAGCTTTTAAGCACTTCAGATATATATAAAAAATTAGCCAAAGTATAAATTTTGGGATTTTAAAGAGGAAAAATGAATACAGTAGATTTAATGAATGCTTTGTCTCCGGATCAGCATCAGGCAATAAATGCAGTAAGAGAGGGCAGAAATGTATTCATCACTGGTAAGGCGGGTACTGGAAAGTCCTTTTTAATTACGTTACTTAAAGCACTATACCATGACCGTGGAATTGAAATTACAGCTACAACAGGTATTGCTGCCGTAAATATTGGCGGTGCTACTATCCATTCGTTTTCAGGGATTGGAGCAGGGGATATGCCTGTTGAATTTATAGTAAAGCGGTTAAAGTCTGCCAAATCACGCCAAATGCGTAAGAAAATCAAAGAATGCAGGCTATTGGTAATAGATGAAATATCAATGCTTGCCAGCGATACAATTGATAAAATTGATATGGTTTTCAGAAACATTCGTGAAGTTAATGTACCATTTGGTGGTATTCAGGTGGTATTAATTGGAGATTTTGCTCAGCTTCCACCCGTAACACGTGATAACCAGTATTCCTATGCTTTTAATAGTCAGGTATGGCGCGAAGCTAACTTAAAAGTGTTCGTATTAAAGAGTATTTTTAGGCAAAAAGACCCTGAATTTATTGAGCTTTTAAATAATATTAGACTTAACCAGCTATCAGATAAAGACGTAAGACTTCTTAAATCTCGTGAAAACCTTAAGCCTGATTTTAAAAACTTAACCATTATTGCAACACATAATGATCAGGTTGATAGAATTAATACCCATTTTCTGAAAGAACTTAATACAACATCTCAAAGCTTTAAAATGGAAGAATATGGGGATGATAAGGATAAACTTGATTACCTAAAAAAATACTGCTTAGCTCCAAGTTCTTTAGAGCTTAAAATTGGCGCGCAGGTTATGATGCTTAAAAATACCCACTACAAAGAAGGTATTATTAACGGATCAACCGGCAAAGTACTTGATTTTATTATATTTAAAGGCAGAAAACTACCTGTAGTTAGGTTTAACAACGGTGTTGAAAAGGTTATTGAATATGAATCATGGGCATTAGAGGATATTTGCCTGGAGACTGGCAGGTTATCTGAAATTGCCTCAATTGCGCAGCTTCCATTAAGTTTAGCATGGGCCATTACGGTGCATAAATCACAGGGAATGTCTATTGACCGCATATATTGCGACTTAAGTAAAGCATTCGCACCAGGTCAGGTTTACGTAGCTTTATCAAGAGCCAGAAGTTTAGAGGGGCTTTATATTCAGAACTTTAACCCTCGTAAAATCATTGTAAATCAGCAAGTTAAAGATTTTGAACACTCTCTTGCTTGATTATTTAAATATTATGATAGGTAATTTACAACTTAACAAGTTCTCTTAATATTATTGAAAGGCTTACCATAATTAAAAAATATCCAAATGCCCTTTTTTGATGATGGTCTTTGAGTTTGCTGGCAAGCTTATTACCTATGTATAAACCTAATAGAGATGATAATACAAATTTGCCTAAAAATAACCAATTAAGGCTTGGAAGTAATTTATAGTCACCCACGATTCCTACAGATGAGTTAATGCAAATAATAAGCAGTGATATTTTGGTTGCATAACGCATTGAAAAACCTAAAATACTAACCATAGCAGGTACAATTAAAAAGCCGCCACCTGAACCTACTAAGCCTGTGAGACAGCCTATTAAAAAGGCTACTGCAAAATACTTAGGGTATACTTCCTTAATAGATGTTGCATCCCCGCGTTCTACATGGTTTCTAAATGCCATTCTAAAGCCAGAAATTAGCATCATAATTGCTATAATTGCCTTAAGTAAAAAGTCTTTGGATAATTTGATTAATTCAAAATCTATAATTGTTTCAGGTATTTCCTGTAACAAATAATGCCTAACTAAATATGTAGATAACGATGAAGGAAGTGCAATTGCAAACGCTTTTGAAACATTTAATTTATTCTTTTTCTGCCCTAAAACAAAGCCCACTAAGCAGGTAACTGCTACAATAAATAATGAGTAACTGGAGGCTACAGTAGGTTTTATAGCGAATACATATATTAAAGCAGGTAATGCTAAAATTGAGCCGCCGCTACCAAATAAAGCTAAAACCATGCCTATGCAAAGTCCACATATTATAATCGCTAACCACATATTTAAAAACTCCAGAATTATGAGCTTTTACCACAAAAACCTGTCATATAGCAAGAAGATTAATAGGCTAGGTAATAAGTTTATTTTTAAAATAGACAAATTTAATTAAAGGATTAGTTAAAACATAGGGGGATAAATTTTACTTATTTGAAAAATATGAATTTATTAAATTTTAAATAATTTTGTATCGATGGGCGGTAATTTGTCATTTAAAATTAAAATATTAACTATTTGGTAATTAACCATTTTATCGTAAGTATGAGGTCAAAATGAAAGCACAAAAAATTGATATGAATGAATTATTCAATCTTCAAGGTAACAAAAGAGTATCAGATGAATTTTATAATTTATGCGCAACAATCAACAGAATGATAAATAAGGAAATAGATTTGTCACAACAAAATAATACCAATGTTCAAGTTGATGGTATGAGGTCACTGCGTGATATGCTTGAGCATTATGCAACAAAAGCGGTTAAGGGCAAGCAACAAAACGATACAGACATTGAAGAGATAGAAAAGTTTAGTAAGGATGCTATTAAATACATAAAAAGTAAGTTGGGTAAGGAATATTTTAATTCTCCAGCTTTCTTTGTCTTGGTTGCAGAAAAACACGAGATTGTAAAAAAGCAAAATGAATCTTTAATTGACGATAATAACACATCACTAAACAAAGTAAAAGCATCTGAAGATAAGGAATCAGGTAAAAAACCTGAGCCAGAAAAAGCTGATAATAAAGCGTTTGAATCAAAAATGTTTGATGCAACTAAAAAGATTGTAGAATCAACTGATTTACCAAGACCTTTACTTGGTGCGGTAGTTTCTGGGATTGAAAAATCATCAAAAAGCGGAAAAATGGATGCAAAAACCGTTACTGAGAACGTTAAAAAAGCAATGAAACCAATCATAGATAATCCTGCAAATAAACAGCATAAAAGTAAGCTTGTAAAAGCGTTAAATGTAATCCTAACAGCGCTGGTAAGCATTATAACATTAGGTGTGTATCCTATTGTAAAAGCTGCAAAAGGTGAAAAAATAGGAGTACTAAGCTCAAATAAAAATAAACTGCCTAATAACAAAAAAGGTAAGGGTAAGGAAATTAATGATGGAATGATGTTCTAGATAGTTAAGAAAGATTAAAAGCTGGATTTTAATCCAGCTTTTAATCTTTCTTAATATTGGTTATATCCTTTTGATTTGAGGCTTTTATTAAGTCTAATATTTAATTGCTACCCAAAATTTTAGAAATTTTGTTGTTCGAGAAGATTAGCAAAATCAACCTAATATATATCAATAATATAGCAAAGAAATAGTTTATAAAAGTAAATATAAGCATTGAGTTTTAATAATTTTATTTGTATGATGTTGGGGATTATATATTTAATATAAAATTTAATAAAAAGAGAAAAAATATGTCAAAGTTTAGCGTAGATATAAATACAATTAAATCAATTTGTGAAGTAAATACTCCAGAACTAATCAATGAGCTTGTAAATTTTTGTGAGGTTATTAATACGTCATTAATGTCAAATATTGACATAACTAAACTAAATAATTCTGATATTACTATTTATGGCAAAAAATCAATTAGCGAAGTTCTTGATTTTTACGCTGAACTTGAAAGTGCATATGATTCAGAACAATCATCTGATGTTCAGGTTGCAAAAGATACAGCTGCAAAAAAAGCCGAAATTTTAACTGAGGCAGTTAAATATGTTAAAAATACTCTTGGTAATGGTAATTTAAATTCTTTAGAGTTAATGAAGGATGTTGCTGTTAATTTCACATTATTAAAAGCAAAAATGCAATATAATAGTATGCCTAAGACTGGTTACGCTAATACAGAAAATTTATTAGAAACTAAAGCCTTAAAAACACTAGAAATAGATATGCAAAAAGGTGCAGTTTCAGTTGCCGAAGATGTTGGATTAGGTGGTGTTTATGGTAGAAGTAAACAAGAAGATACATTAGTTTTTGCTGAGTTAAATGAAAATTTTGATGATAATGCAGCTATAAAATATTTATCATTTATCAATAATAGTATTGGAAACGAAACTAAAGCTAATGAATCAGGTAGTACTGCTGTAATGAGCTATTATAATGCTGAGACTAAAACTTTAAGCTACAGTAATCTTGGCGACTCAAGAATTATGCAAGTTGTATTAAACCAAGATGGTACAATTGATCCTGATAACACTTATAACTTAAGTCAGGATCAGGAAGCTTTATACCCTGTTAGAAAGAAAATGGTTGAGAAAGCAGATGGATATGTTATGGCAGGCAATCCAAAAGGCATGTTTTATAACAGAGTTAACGGTGATATAAAATGTGGGGGTGCATTTGGTGACAGTAATGTTCCTATGCCAAATACTCCAGATTATGGTCAAGTTAAATATGCAGATTTGATCAAAGAAGGTAAAAATATTTTTGTAATAGTATTTTGTGATGGTATTGTTGACAGAGATAGTCTAAATCCTTACAAAATTTCTGAAATCGTTAGAGATTATAATAAAGCATCTTCATCAGAAAAGGATAAATTTTCTTTGGCTTCATTGTTATTAAGAAAAGCAATAGATGGTGGATCGCAAGATAATATTTCAGTGCAGGTTGCTAATATTAACAATGCTCAAAATTCATTTATTAATGCTGTATTTGATGGTCATGGCGGGAAAGAAACTGCGCAGCAAGCAAAACAGGTTATGGAAAAATTAGTTAAACAATATGAAATTGTTAATGAGGTGCAAACTTCTCAAAGTCCAACATCTGTTAGTCAGACAATCGCTAATATTATTGAAAATAAGAGTGAAAGTCACTATAGAGCGCCAAATTCTGGAAATTATCATTCAAAATAATAGTTTTGATTATATAAAAAAAACCGGGCTATAAAAACCCGGCTTTTTTAATTTTGAGTAAGGTTGAAACTAGAAGTCCATTCCGCCCATACCACCCATTCCGCCCATGCCAGATGCCATAGCAGATGGTTTGTTATCTTCTGGTTTTTCAACAATTGAAGCTTCTGTGGTAATAAATAAACCAGCAATAGACGCAGCATCCTGAAGAGCAGTACGAACTACTTTTGTAGGGTCTATAATACCAGCTTCAAACATGTCTACATACTCTAATTTTTGAGCATCAAAACCATAGTTTGCATCTTTACTGTCATTAAGTTTAGCAATTACAACTGCACCATCAATACCTGAGTTTTCAGCAATTTGACGAAGTGGAGATTGTAATGCACGTCTAATAACAGCAATACCAGCTTTTTGGTCTTCGTTTGTAGCTGTTAAATTATCAAGTGATCTTGAAGAATAGTAAAGTGCTGTACCACCACCAGAAACGATACCTTCAGCAACAGCAGCACGTGTTGCGTTAAGAGCATCTTCTACGCGGTCTTTACGTTCTTTTACTTCAACTTCTGTTGCGCCGCCAACTTTAAGAACGGCAACACCACCTGAAAGTTTAGCAAGTCTTTCTTGTAATTTTTCACGGTCGTAGTCAGATGTTGTTTCAGCTACTTGCGCTCTGATTTGGCTACATCTAGCTTCAATAGCTTCTTTCTCACCGTTACCATCGATAATTGTTGTGTTTTCTTTTGTAATAACAATTCTCTTAGATGTTCCAAGTGCGGTAAGATTTACGTTTTCTAACTTCATACCTAAATCTTCACTTACTACCTGAGCGCCTGTTAAGATTGCGATATCTTCAAGCATAGCTTTTCTTCTATCACCAAAACCAGGAGCTTTAACAGCAGCGACTTTTAGGCCACCACGGAGTTTGTTTACAACAAGTGTAGCAAGTGCTTCGCCTTCAACATCTTCAGCGATAATTAAAAGCGGACGACCAGACTGAACAACAGCTTCTAAAAGTGGAAGCATTGGCTGAAGACCTGTTAATTTTTTCTCGAAAATTAAAATATAAGGTCTATCTAACTCTACAGTCATTTTTTCTGAGTTTGTTACAAAGTATGGTGACAAGTAACCACGGTCAAACATCATACCTTCTACAACATCAAGCTCAAACTCTAAGCCTTTTGCTTCTTCAACGGTAATTACGCCTTCTTTACCTACTTTTTCCATAGCTTCAGCAATTTTTTCACCAATAGCTGTATCGCCATTTGCAGAAATTGTACCAACCTGTGCGATTTCTTTTTTGTCTTTAACAGGACGGCTTTTTTTCTTAAGGTCTTCGATAACGCTTGTTACTGCAAGGTCAATGCCTCTTTTTACGTCCATTGGGTTAAGACCAGAGCTTACTAACTTGTTACCTTCGTTAATAATAGATTGAGCAAGAACTGTAGATGTTGTTGTACCATCACCAGCTTTGTCATTTGTTTTGCTAGGCACTTCACGAACTAACTGAGCGCCCATATTTTGCATTCTGTCAACGAGTTCAATGCTTTTAGCAACTGTAACACCATCTTTTGTAATTTGTGGCGCACCGAAAGATTTTTCGATGATTACGTTTCTTCCACGAGGACCTAATGTAACTTTCACTGCATCAGCAAGAATGTTAGCGCCTTCGATCATTCTTTTACGAGCTTCACTACCGTGTGAAATAATTTTTCCAGCCATAATTTAATACTCCTATAATTAAGCTACAATTCCAATAACATCAGCTTCTTTTAAAATAAGAAGGTCTTTGCCATCGATTTTAACTTCAGTTCCAGACCATTTTGCAAATAGAACTGTATCACCTACTTTTACATCCATAGGAATTACAGCACCTTTGTCGTCTTTATTGCCATTACCAACAGCAATTACTTTACCTTGCATTGGTTTTTCCTTTGCGCTGTCTGGAATAATAATTCCACCTGCAGTTTTTTCCTCTTCAGCAATACGCTCAACTGCGATTCTGTCTTTTAAAGGAATGAACTTTGTCATAATTGTTAATCTCCCTGTAAATTTAAACTTTGGTTTACTAAGTTTGCGTTAGTATATATATGTACTTATTGGTTCAATTCAAGGGATAAAAAAAGATTTTTTTGTTTTTTTTGAATTTTCAGGCATTTAGGTCTATACTGTATGTAAATGAATTAGTTAACCATATCTTACTTAAAATGCTAACCTCTATAATTATACAGAAGATTATGACGCTATACGTCAATATTTTTCTGGGTTATTTGTGCGCAAAACGCCTTAAAATGCAAGGAACTGACCTTGCAAAGCTTATATTTTACATAGTAACGCCTTTTGTAATATTTCAGGGGGCGCTTAAAGCTGATCTTGATAACGGAGTTGCTCTTACGCTTCCTGTAACTATTTATATATTTTGCAGTATCTTATGCTTTTTATTCTATTATTTGGGGGGTAAGATTTGGGCAAACAACCCTCAGCGCAACTTAATTGCATTATCGGCAGGTAGTGCCAATACTGGTTTTATTGGTCTTCCTGTTGCAATTGCTGTAACAAATAATGACCCAAACCTAATTGGTTTGTATATAAGTGGCATGTTAGGTATTTCATTATATGAAAATTCAATTGGTTTTTATATGGTATCTAAAGGGGAGCAAACCCCAAAAGAAGCATTAAGCAGAATTGCGAAACTTCCTATTATATATGCTTTTATTGCAGGATCGCTGCTCAACTATTTTGGGTTAGAGATTGCTGATATTCCAAAGTCAGTTATGGATTTACTTAATTATATACAAGGTTGTTACTTTACAATTGGTACGCTTGTTATTGGTATTGCGCTTGGGCAGGTGGATAAGCTTACCATAGATAAAAAGTTTTTGGGTATGGCATTTTTGTCAAAATTTGTTGCCTGGCCGTTACTGACTATGGCGTTTATATTGCTTGATAGGGCATTTTTTCATATATATGAGCCAGATGTTCATATGGCTATGAAGATGTTATCTATTGCTCCTATTGCTACAAATACTGTTACTATGTCACTTTTATTTAAAATCCACCCCGAAAAAGCTGCAACAACTGTTTTACTCGCCGCATTTTTTGCGCTAGTCTACATGCCATTAATGGTGGGGCTGTTTATAATATGAATGTAGTTGTTATTGGAAAAAGCGGAAATTTGGCAGCAAGCCTGGCTCAAATTGCACCAGACTTTACTTATTTATCAAAAGAAGAATTTTCATTTGATAAACTTAACGATATAAAACCAGAGTTTATAATAAATACAGCAGCCTACACTAAGGTTGATTTGGCCGAAACTGAGAAAGCCAGTGCTTTAGAGCTAAACTGCGAGTTTCCTAAAAAGCTTGCCATGTGGTGTAAGGAAAACGATGCGTATTTAATACATATATCGACTGATTATGTATTTGATGGAGAGGGGGCTGCTCCGTATAAAACAACCGATATTACAAACCCCGTCAATTTCTATGGTTATACCAAAAGACTTGGGGAAGAGGCGGTTTTAGGTAATTGCCCAAAATCGATTATTATCAGAACATCGTGGTTATATAGTAGTTACGGTAATAATTTTGTAAAAACTATGATTAGGTTATTATCTGAAAAACCTGAGATAAAAGTAGTTAATGACCAAATAGGCTGTCCAACAAGTTGTCTAAACTTAGCAGAAGTAATTACTAAAATTATTCAAAATCCTATACCTGGGCTATATCATTATACAGATAAAGATATTATGTCATGGTATGATTTTGCGGTCAAAATATCTGATATCATAGGTAATGGCAGGGTATTGCCAATTACAAGTAATGAATATCCATTGCCAGCAAAGCGTCCTATGTATTCCGTATTAAATTGTGCTGTTATATGTGAAAAATATGATATTGTGCAAAAAGAATTTGATGAAAGCTTAAAAAAGGTAATAAATGATTACTGCCGTAATAGTGTCGTATAATACAGGTGATGTACTTTTTGATACGATAAAATCTCTTAAAAATAATAAACATATATCTCAGATAATTATAGTTAATAACGGTAATCCTGAAGGGTTTTTGGATAATATAAAAGATGCCGAGATTATATCAGGTCATGGAAATATTGGTTTTGCTAAAGGATGTAACCTTGGAGCTAAGCATGTTAAAACCGATTATGTGCTAATAATAAACCCTGATTGTGTACTATCAGATGATTTTGACTTTACAGAGATGTTAGAGGATTTAAAAGAACCTCACATATTGTGCGCTACCTGCAAAATTGAAAACCTTGATGGAAGTGAACAAAGAGGCAGCAGAAGAAGATTCTTAACGCCATTTAATATATTTAGAGGTATCAATCTAAATAAAACTCCTTTACCTGATAAAAAAGTCTTTATAGAAGCAACATCAGGCGCGTTTATGTTATTTACCAAAGAAGACTATTTTAGGTTAGGGGGCTTTGATGAAGAGTACTTTTTACATGTGGAAGATTTAGATTTATGTATGAAGATCAGACAAATTGGTGGAAAATTAATATATTACCCCTATAAGTATGTTAGGCATACGTGTTCTACAAGTGATGCACCCAAAATCTTTGTAGAGCGGCATAAATTAAATGGATTTGACTATTATTTTGGCAAATTTTTTGGGAAAAATTTATTAACAATTACTATATTATTGCTTTTAAAGCTTAGATTTACTTTAAAATCGTTGCACTTAGCTAAAAAGTAATGTATATGATTGATGTATTCTTAACAATAAGTGGCTGATTTTTATGGAAATTATAAACAATAGAACTGAAGATTTTGAAGAAGAACTTAAAAGCATTGATATCGAAGTTGGAAAAAAATTGCGATTCAGACGTACTATGTTAGGTTTGAGCCAGGATCAGTTAGGGTCGGCTACGGGGGTCAGTTTTCAGCAGATTCAAAAATATGAAAAGGGTTCTAACAGAATAGGTGCAAGCAGACTATTTGAATTTGCAAAAGTATTAAATGTTGATGTTAACTACTTTTTTTCAAATATGTTCTCGCAAGACCATGTTAAATCTGCTAATCAAAATGGCGCGTCATTAGCATTTAATGAAGAAAACCGTGGCTTTAAGTATGATTTTGAAGATGACGTTTCTACAAAAGAAGTTATGGCACTAGTAAAGTCATATTCTCAAATTAAAGAAAGCAAAATAAGAAAAAAAGTGCTAGCTTTGGTTCAATCATTATCTAAAGAAGAAAATTTAGCAAAGGAAATGGTTGATAGCTTGTAAGCTATTGAAACTTAAATATTTATAAGTATAAAAGGCATCTAAAATAATGATTTAAAAAATTATTTTAGATGCCTTTTATACATTAAAATTTATACCAATGATTAACATATCAAGTAATTGATTATTATAAAATTAATTTTTAATAAGTTAATTTTGGTAAATTTTCGATTGCAATATTATTGCGGATGTATATAATGCACTTATCGTAAACTAAATAATAGTTTATCGTAAAATTGACTATTAACTAATTTCTAGGGTGTTGATAATGACAGAATACACAATGAATGGTGCATTAAAACAATATGATGCATATATTACAGCAAAAGAAACAACATTAAAAGCTGATCTTGAAGCTGCTAAAAAAACATATGATACAGAATTAGCTGCTGCTAAAGATGATGCTGCAAAAGAAGCTGCTAAAACAAAATTTGAAGCTGCTGAAGAAGCTGCTAATGCAAAAGTTGCTAAAGCTGAAAAAGACTTAGTAGAAGCTTTAGCTAAAGAATTAAAAGATCAGGAAGAAGTTGCTGATCCTAAAGATGCTACAAAAAAAGTTAAAGCTCTTGATGAAGCTGTTAAAGCTGAATCTGCTGCTATTGATACGGAAATCAAAAATCTTGAAGATGCTTTAAAAGCTGCACAAGATGTGAAAGTTGCTGCATATGTTGCTCCTAAAGCTGCTGATTTAAATTTAGCAAAAGAAGTAAAATTTGTTGATGCTGCAGGTGCTGATGTTGTACTTCCAGCTGAATTTGCTGAAAATTTTGATGTTACATCTTTAAAAACAGCTTATGCTGATGATAAAAATCCAACAGATGATGAAAAAAAGCAAGAAGCTACAAACGAAACCGCTCGTAAACTTATTGCAGATGCAATTACAGCAGCTACAAAAGTTCATGCTGATGCAACAAAAGCTAAAACTGATAATGTTGCTGATGCTCAAGCAAAAGTAGCTGCTAAAACAGCTGAAAAAGCTAAAGTTGCTGCTTCTTTTGACGACTTCTACAACAACTTAAAACTTTCTAACTTTACATTAAATGCAACAAAAGATGCAAATGGTAAAGTTACAGAGTTAAAAGCTACAACATCTGTAACAGCTTCTACTGTTAAAGCTACAGTTAAAAGCCAAGTTGTTTCTGACAAATTAGCTTCTGTTAAAGTTCAAAGACCAAGCGTAATTGCTACAAAAGCTCAAGCTACTGCTGACAACAAAAAATACTTAAAAAACAACTTAGTAGTATTTGCTAAACGTGTAGCTTACACAGTTGCATTCTCTGCTGGTTTATATTTTGCTGGTAGAGCTTTAGGTCCGGTTATTTCTAATCTTGCTTCTAAATACTTACCAAACAATTTTGCAGCTAAAGTTGCAAACTTCACAGGTTTAAGCAAACTTATGAACAAATTCTATGCAACAGCATTTGGTAAAAAAGTTGTAGCATTCTTCTCTAAAGACGTTGTTACAAGAGTATTTGCTGCTGTTTCTAACGTTGCATCTAAATATGGTAAGCACGTTGTTAACGCATTAATCGGTAATGCTGCTGCAACTGCAATTCTTTCTTCTAAAACATTAACAGCTGAAGCTAACCTTGATCCTAAATCTGGTTTCTTTGCAAAAGCTGGTAACGCTTTAAAGAAAGTATTCGGTGGCGATGCTGCATTATTTGCAACAACAGTTACAGTTGATGCAAATGCTAGACCTGCTAAAGGTGCTTTCTTAGAAGCTGAGCAAAATGCTGCTTTAGATGCACTTGCTGCTAAACAACAACAAGGAAATGTACGTAAAATGGCATTTGCTGAGTTAAGACCTACACAAGAATCATCAGTTGTTGCGAAATAATTTTTGATACTTTATAGTTCTAAAAGAAAAAGCGCCTTAGGTTTCCCTCGGGCGCTTTTTTTATATTCTTTGTCTTAATTCGCTATAAATATATTCATTATTGTATAGGTTTTAAGTTTCATTTACTGTCATTGCGAAAAATGCGAAGCATTTTGTGGCAATCCAAAGTTCTAAAAGCTTCATAAAACCAAATAATCTTATTTGTAATGTAGATTGCCACGCAAATTAAACATTTGCTCGCAATGACCGTCACTGAAATTATGAACTTCTACAATTCTGCCAAGTCACGCTTTATAATGAAAAAATTTTAGAACATAAAAACTATATCTTACTAATACACGCAATATAATTCTGTACTATGGCAGCTTTGACATTTAGGTGGTGTACTAGATGAATCAGTCCCATCACATACGTCGTTTCTATTGGTATCTGGTCTATATAGTATTCCTGTCCTGCTGCCACTACATGCGCTTGATGCACTTGCTGCAAATGGTGCGCTATCTGTTGAGTTGAGTGTTCCTGTGCCTAAACATGACCTTGCTGTTGTTGCGGCAAGTCCGTTTAATCTTGTGCCATATGTGGCAGATGTAACACCAGCATTACAGAAATCTACCCAATGTCCTCTATCTGAGCAAATAACTTTAGCATCCTGTGCAATTGAAGCAGGGAATAGAGAGCCATACGGACTATTACATTTTGGAGGATTTGTAGGGCTTGGATTATCTTTGTCAATTTTTACAATTTCATAAGTACCATGCTCAGGTGCATATACCGTACCCCCGCCATAATCATATGTTTGCGGGAATAGCATATTGAAGAAATAATCTGGATTTGTAGGGGATGTAGTATTTGCACTGCCAAGAGCAGGACATGCGTTTGCTAAACATGCTCCGTTACGTGCCTGCCATGTGCCGTCAAAGCCGCAGCGACTTGAATTGCTATAATTAGCATTATTAATGTTATTGGTATATGGGGCTGTAGGGCAAGCAGTTGCTGCATGGTTAACGTTACTAGCATATCCAGCCGCAGTAGTGTAAGTGCCAAGCCCAGTATTTTGGTCTCCTGTAGTTCTGGTATTACAATATCTGGTATTGCATGTTGAGGTATGAACCACCCAGTCCCCTCTGTTAGGAGTTGCTCCAGTATTTAAAGTGCATACCTCAACTGTAAATCCTTCCTCATTATTGTTGCAGACAGTGCCTCTGGATATTTTAATACCCCCGATTGGTTCTGTCCCACATGTAATAGGCACGCAATTATCACTTTGAGTAATATAATTACCAGATGTTACGCATACCTGAATATGTGATCCTGTATATCCCATTGGGCAGCCAATATCACGAGTATTACCGGCAGCACAAGGAGCGCCTGTATATAAAGGTAAGCATCTTGAGTGTAAGGGGTTATCGAAAGCAGCCGTAGCATTTGCACCAAGTCTGCATCCTCTTGTAATGTTAGCGCCCCCAACTAGCGCATAGTTAGCATTTCCACAGGTGTTAAGTGTTCCTGCTGCTTCAAATGATCCTGGATTTATAGCGCCTGTGCATTGTAATGTTGTACTACATCCGCTAAATTGGGTTGTCCAGTTTTGTGCGGTACAGACTTGAGTGACATAACCTGTTATTCCGATTGGGCATGCAAGAGTCCTGTTCATTGCATAACCAGTTGCTCCCTGATCAATTGCTCTACAAGCATTTGCAGTTTGTATGGCGCAAGTGTTGCTATATGCCAAAAAGCCACTTGGCATGCAAGTTAATGTTATTCTAGAAGTTGATGTAGATAAATAACCGGTTGGACAAGGTAAATTTAAGGCTTCACCATTTCGAAGTCCAAAACCGCATTCAACAGGTTTACATGTGGTTCTGGTATTAACCCATAAAGCTGAACCACCAGACAATGTACATTCCTCTATAACTTTACCTACCTGACCATATGGGCATGCAGTAGTTGAGCTTTGGCGAGTAGAACCTATTGGATAGCCGCCAACGCAGGTATTTGCTGTTGCAGCAGTTATATTAAGTCCTGATATTAAAAAAGTCATTCTACAGGTAATATTGCTATTTGAAACTGCATAAGCTCCTGTCGCAAGCATACATGAATTTGCAGCGGCATTGCTTCCATCAAAGCCCATGATTTTACCAGTTGCCGCCATTCCATCATCATATTTTTGATCAATGCCAAAAGCCTCGCTAGGACTAAGCACGGCAAGATCGTTATTAGTTGAACTATATCCATCAAGAGAAATGGCAAGCCCATTGGCTGTTGAAACTATCCTAAATCCTGAATTTGGTATTTTGCCTGCAGGCACACCGCCAATAGACGTACCACTTGTAATAATATATCTATCGCCACTATTTCCACTAAAGTTACCAGTATATAATTTAGCTTGGTTAAGATGCGCCCAAAATAGAACATCTTCATTGCCGCTAATTATAGCATTACCAGAACTTGTACCACTTGGCATAACGCCTATTGTATTAGAATCTGTAATATCTCCAGGAAGAGCGCCGTATTGAGTTTCAAAGGTTTTAACGGCTTGTTTAACTTTTTCAATTTCAGCTATGGTTGCTGTAACTTGTGATGATCTTATAAGGTTTTGTCCGGCAGAAACTGCGCCAAATAAAAAGCCAATAATAACTAAAACTATCGATAGTTCTACAAGTGTGAAGCCTTTTCTATACGACAATTTCATGTACATGCCCTAAAACTTCATTTTACTAAAGCTACTATATAGAGGACCAAATACTGCGACGGATACCCACATCATAATCCCACCTAAAATAATCGTAAGCGTTGGCTGTATAAGACCGATCATGGTATTTACTGACTCATCTACCTCTTTATCAAAAAAGTAGTTTACGTTTTTAAGTGTTTCGTCAATTCTTCCGCTATCTTCACCAACCTTTACCATTCTGAGTACCATAGAAGGGAATTGATTAGCGGCGGTCATTGCCTGAGTAAGCGATGTTCCCTCTGATACTGCCTTTTTAACGGCATGAACAGATTCTTTAATAACGGCATTTTTTACAACGTTATTAGCAATTTCCAGACAGTCTAAAATACCTATACCGCTTCTATAAGTAATTGATAAAAACCTAGAGAATCTTGCTACTTCAATTTTACGAATTGTCTCGCCAATTTTAGGAATCCTTAAAAATATAGCGTCCATTTGATAATTAAATTCTTCTGAAGCTTTACAGGCAAATTTTAATGAGAAAAAAGTTATCACTGGAAATAAAGCCAAGTACATCCAAAACTTTTGGAAAAAATTTGAAGTATTGATAAGAGCAATTGTATATATTGGAAGGTCAAAGCCCTGAGATAATAAAAATCTGGATAATTGCGGTATAACAAATAACATCATAACGCCAATAACTATACACATTAAAATCATTAAAAATACAGGATAATAACTTGCTTTTTTAATTTTACGCTGAATATTATCAACCCATTTCAGATGGTCTGCTAAATGACCGAAAACATCAGCTAAATTACCTGTTTTTTCACCTGCTGTAACTAACCCAACAAAAACTTCATCAAAATATTTTGGATGCTGGGCAAGGGCAGCAGAAAGCATTTTACCTTTATTTATCGAGTCAAAAATTTCAGCTAATATACTTTTCATATGGAAATTATCTGTAGTATCTCGCAGATCACCAACAGCATCAAGTAATGGCACGCCTGCACGGTCAAGCTGTTCTAACTGTACGCAAAATACTACTAAATCCTGAAGAGTAAGCTTACTCCCGCCAAAAAATCCTGAGGTTTCATTTATTTCCTTGCAGCTTATAACATCTAGTCCAAGAGTTTTAAGTTTAGACTCAAGCTCAAGTTCGTTAACAGCGGATATATTACCGCTTATTGTTCTTCCTTTTTCATTTAATGCTTGATATTTATATTGCGGCATATTTTACAACCTCGACGTCACGTCAATTGTGCTAATTAAAGAATCAACATCTATAAGTCCTTCCAGAACTTTATTAGTTCCATCTGCAAGCATCGGAATAAAACCATTACTCATGGCGTAATCCAGCATTGCTTTACGTGTAGAATTGGTTGCAATAAGTTCATCAAGCCCACGGTCAATCTGAAGCACTTCGCTAATAGAAATACGACCTTTATAACCTGTATGACCACAAGCTTCGCAACCTTTTCTTTTAAATATTTTTGGAGGGTTATCAGGCTTAATATCCAGCACCTTACAATCGTGTTCTGTAGCAACATACTCTTCTTTGCACTTAGCACATAAAATTCTTGCTAAACGCTGAGCAACAATACAGATAATAGATCCTGCAATCATGGTGCTTTCAACGCCAATATCGCGTAGACGTGGTATAGCACCAATAGCATCATTTGTATGAAGTGTACTATATACCTGGTGACCTGTCATAGCTGCACGAATAGCCATTGTTGCGGTTTCATGGTCACGAATCTCACCCACGAATATCACGTCAGGATCCTGACGCATAAGCGATTTAATACCATCGGTAAAAGATAGTCCTGCACCTTCACGAATGCTACTTTGTCTGATAAGAGCCAGTTTATATTCTACTGGATCTTCTAATGTCATTATATTTTTTTCAATTGTATTAATATGGCTAAGCATAGAGTACAAAGTAGTTGTTTTACCGCTACCTGTAGGGCCAGTTACAATAATAATGCCTTCAGGACGCAAAACACTTTTTTCTAAAACTCTACGATTGTGTTCGCTGTATCCAAGCTTATCAAGTGGCACTAAAGACTGCCTGCTGTCTAAAATCCTCATGACAATATTTTCGCCATGAATTGTTGGCTGTGTTGCAACCCTGAAATCAATATCACGACCTAATACGTTATATGTAATACGACCATCCTGTGGATTTCTGGTTTCAGCTATGTTCATTTTTGATATAATTTTGATCCTGACTACAATCGCCGACCAGTATTCTTTATGAAATGACCTGATTTGTCTTAGCTCGCCGTCAATTCTGTAGCGAATTCTCACGAATGATTCTTCAGGTTCAAAGTGAATATCAGATGCTCCCTGCTTAATGCCATCAATTAATAGCGCATCTACAAGGCGAACTGTAGGGTTAACATAGTCATCACCAGCATATTGTATGGATTTATTATCAGAGATACCCGATTCAATTTCTTTTAAGATGCCGTCAATAGACATCTCATACTTATAGCACTGATCAATTGCTTCTAAAATCTCAGATTCAGGAGCATAAACAGGGGAAATTTTATAGTTACGAGCAAAATACTTCTTAATCTGGTCAATGACCATAATATTATAAATATCAGAGATAGCTATTTGTATCTCAGTTTCTGTTTGAGCAACTGGCAAAGCTTTACATCTTATTGCTACTTCCTGAGGGAGCTGATTAATTAAATTAGGATCGATTACCATGGTTTTGAGGTGTACATTTTTAACGCCAGAAGCTTCTGAAAGTAATTGGCTTAAAGCGCTTTCTGTAATAAATCCTAAATCAACCAGAATATTGCCAAGCAGCTTATCGCGTGATTTTTCTGATTTTTGTTCAAGTAGGGCAATTTCAAGCTGATCTTTAGAAATCATCCCTTTTTCAATTAGAATAGTTCCCAGTTTTTTCCCGTGCATAGATGCACCAGGGGCAATTGTAGGCTCGCCACGGTTAATTTTTTCAGTTTCTGGTATATTATTATCTTCTGAGTCCATAAGTATAATAAGTAACTGATATTAATATATATAATTTATACTATATTACTTTTACATAAAACAAAAGAAATTAATAATGGTATTGTATTTGTTTGTAAAATCTATTAATATATAAATATATTTGTTATTTTATCTATTGCGGCAAAAGGTAAATTTTATGAAAGCTAGCGCTTTTCTTGACTTTTTTAACAAGGTCAGTTTCAGAAAGAGAGTTGTAATTATCATATATAGTGTGTTTTTGATATCTGGTGGTGCAACTTACTTAATCTCTGATTTTGTTACAGCAAGGAGCGTAAAAGAGTCTCAGGTAAACCTTTTAAAAACCACTTTGCGAAACAAGGCGGTAGTTCTTAACGATTATTTTAAATCAATTGTTGACGATATAAGCATAACTGCGGATGAGAACCATTTTGATGACTTATCAAGGGATTTAATAGATGGATTTAATTCAATTCCTAATAATCCTGGTGATTATATCAGAAACTTATACAGAACTAAAAATCCATATGAAATTGCCGATTACATGATGCTAAACGATGCTAAAGATGGTTCAAAATACTCAGAAATGCATTCAAAGTATATGCCCTGGCTAAGACGTTTTGTTAAAGAGAAAGGTTATTATGACCTTTTTATATTTGATACAAAAGGTAACTTAGTTTTCACAGTTGCTAAAGAAGATGATTATGGTTCAAGCTTTGCTAAAGGTGGAAAGTATTTTGATACTGGACTTGGCAATATTTACAATTTGGTAAGAGATGCTAATAAAAAAGATTTTATAGCATTTAGTGATTTTGAAAAATATAAGCCTAGCTTTATGGTTCCTGCTAGCTTTGTAGCAAAAGGTATATTTGATGAGTCGGGTAAGTTGATAGGTGTGCTTGCACTTCAAATGCCAATCAATAAAATAAATGAAGTAATCAATGACTCTGATGTTAATACTAATATTGAATCATATTTAGTTGGAAAGGATTTCCTAAATAGAAATCAGTCTAAAACCTCCAAAAAAGATAATATTTTGACAGTAAATTTACAGTCTGAATCGGTTAAACTGGCTCTAAGTGGAAAGTCAGGTGTAGTGCAGGAAGTTATTGGTGGCTCAAAATATATTGTTTCTTTTACACCCATTAATTTTCTAGATACTCGCTTAGCATTAATTGAAAAAATTAAATATGAAGACGCAATGGCGCAGCTTTATGATGAAAGGCATAAAATGATAATGGCGCTTATTATAACTTCATTTATAAGCTTATTTATTGCAGTATATTTCGGGTCTTCAATAACAAAGCCTATTAACGATATAGCAAAAAGCATGAAGAATATTCTTGATGGCAGCTATGATATTTCAGTGCCGCATATTGAAAGGCAAGATGAAATCGGAAAAATGGCAGGATTTATTGAAAGGTTCAGAGAGCAATCAATGAAGAAGGTTGAGCTTGAGAGGGCGCAATTACAGCTTCAGTCTCAAAGCGATAATATAAGAAGCCAAACAATGCATAAAATTGCTGACGATCTTGAACAAAAGGTAAATTCTATTGTTCAGGAACTGTATTCATCATCTGGTAATGTTAAAAATACTTCTGAAGTACTTTGCAATTCCGCTGAAAAGAGTGAAAATGATATTATCAATTTGCTTGATACAACTACCAAGCTTGTTAGAAATATTAAAAACGTAGAGTCAGTAACAGGTAAAATATTTGACGTTATTTTTGGTAACAAAACCCAAATTTTAGAATCTGCAATGATTGCTAAAAACGCCGTAGAAGCAGCAAACAACGCAAACGTTACTGTTAGTGACTTATCTGAAACTGCTGCAAAAATTGGTTCTGTAATCGAGCTTATTAATGAAATTACTGCTCAGATTAACCTACTTGCGCTAAATGCCACAATCGAAGCGGCAAGGGCAGGGGAAGCGGGTAAAGGGTTTGCTGTAGTTGCAAGTGAAGTTAAGAACCTTGCTAATCAAACAACCAAAGCTACCGAAGAAATTGCAGATATCATTAATACTATGCAAGGCAAAACCATGGGTACAGTAGATGCCATGAAGGAAATAACCAGAATTATTGAGAAAATCAGTAATATTTCATTAGTAGTAGTTAATGGTGTAGGCGAAGAAGAAAAACTCATTAACGAAATTAAATCTAATACTACCGATTCATCTAAAGGAACTACTCAGGTAATGAAAACAGTTAACAACGTTGCTGAGAGTTTTTCAAGTATTTCAAATGGTTCTACCAATTTACTTAAAACCTCAACTCAGCTAAAAGAAGAAACTCAGGCTCTTAGTGGTGCAGTATCAAGGTTTATTGAAAATATTAAAAATAGTTAATATAAGGAGGGAAATATGGATTTTAAAGAAGCTATCAAATCTCATAGTAACTGGAAAATGAAGCTAAAAGCCTATATTGCAAACCCTGATAAATCGATAGATAAAGACAAAGTATCAAGGGACAATGAATGTGACCTTGGTAAATGGCTTCATACTGAAAAAACTAAATATCATAATGATCCTGAATTTGCAGAACTTATTGAAGCGCACGCAAGTTTTCATAAGTCTATCAGAACAGTCGTTGAAAAAGCTGAATCAAATCAGGATGTTTCAGAAGAAATTGCGATCGGAGCAAACAGCCCTTTTGGCAGAGCATCAACTGAAGTTGTAAGGCTACTTATGGCTATGGAAAGAAAATACCAGAAATAAGTTATACTTACACATAAATATGGTCTTTTATCTGTGTAAGTTTATGAGATTAAAAATGGGTGAGCGGGGGGAGTTTAAAAAGCAATCCTGCGAATTGTTTTTTAAACTAACACCCATTTTTAAGCGAATAAACACCAGCGCGTTTTTCGCATTTACACAATTTATCTTATAGTAACCGTTATATTATTGTTTTCTCTAAGTTCGTTAGGCATAACTCTTTCCATGAAGCTTACTTTTTTCTGGCTTACTGCATACTCATCTAAGGCTATCTTTTGATAATATTCAACATGAGATTTAGTTGAAAAACTAGCGTTAGCATATGCAGAAGTACTATTAACTTTTTTCGCAAATAGATTAGCGTGGCTACCTAAAACTTTACCCAGGAATTTTTTAACACCTGTTGCCTGGCTATCAACTGTGAATTTCTCAGAAGATATGTAAAGTCCTGCCAAAACATTACCAAGTACTGCAAATAAAGCAGTAACTGCAGCTTTAACAACATTGTTTACAGGCATGAATTTAATTAACTTGCTTGCGGCTTTGAAGCCTAAAAAGCCCATACCAGCAGTTGTGAATAATCTTTTACCAAAGGCAAATAGGTTTTCACGTTTTGTAATGCCACTAAATGGTTTTGATGCTTTTTGCGCTTCCAGAGTAGCTTTAAATGGCTTTTTAACGACATTCTCAATACGCTTAAATATTACATCTATTGTAGTATTGGTTGTGATTTCAATTTCATTACCTGTAGTAGCATCTACTTCAGCTTTTGTAGGAAAGGTAAAATTGTTCAGAGCTAGGAAATTAATAAAATTTCCGTATTTAATAAACAAATTTTTATTCTTACGATCAAATCTTTCAATCTCATCTATTAAATTACTTATGTCAGCTTCAGAAGAATTTGGTGTTAACTTATTAAGAAATTTAATATATTCAGTCCCACCTTCATTAATTAAATCTAGAATAAGCTGAGGAATATCATTCCCTTGGTATTTAGTGGTATATTTTTGAAAATAGCACCTAGCGACCTCAGTAAGTAAGTTTTCCTTAGCATCTTTTAAGATTGCTATATTAAAAGGATTTTTCAGGGCTTTTAAATAATCTTTATATAATTTTTTATCAATTGTAAATTTTGTCATGATTAAACCATATATTAAAACTTGATATATTTTAAGTTAAGCAGAGCCGTCTTAGGCTCTGCTTATAAATTAGTTATTTAACGCTAATATTAACGTTATTGTTTTCCCTGAGTTCATTAGGTAAAACTCTTTCCTTAAAGCTTACTTTTTTATGGCTTGATTGAACTTCATCTAAAGCGATTTTTTGGTAATATTTAATATGATCTTCAGTTGAGAATTTAGCATTAGCTTTTGCTGAAGTACTATTAACTTCTTTAGCAAACAAATTACTATGTGCGCCAAACATTTTACCTAGGAATTTTTTAACACCTGTTGCCTGGCTATCAACTGTGAATTTCTCAGAAGATATGTAAAGTCCTGCCAAAACATTACCAAGTACTACAAATAAAGCAGTAACTGCAGCTTTAACAACATTGTTTACAGGCATAAATTTAATTAACTTGCTTGCTGTTTTAAAGCCTAAAAAGCCCATACCAGCTGTTGTGAATAATCTTTTACCAAATGCAAATAGGTTTTCACCTTTTGTAATGCCGCTAAATGGTTTTGATGCTTTTTGCGCCTCAAGGGTAGCTTTAAATGGCTTTTTAACATCATTCTCAACACGCTTAGATGTTACGTCAATTAGCTTGTCAGCAGTTACTTTTGCTGTAATCTCGATATCAAAGCCCGTAGTAGCAGCTACTTCAGTTTCTGAAGGAAACTCAAAATCATCAAGGGTTAAAAACATAACTGCACTGCTATATTTTTCTACAATATTATTTTTATTATCAAATAATTCATACTCTTTTTCAGCCTCTTTAGCTGTCAAAATAGCTTGAAATAATGCTGTTCTTGCAGCTTTATAGTCAGTAAGTTTTTGCACTTCAGCTGGGTCATTTAATAAATGTGGCTGTAACTTAATTTCGCTTAAAATCTTATCTTCAAATTCCTCAATAATTTGTTTTTGTTCAGGTGTTGTTTTTGCGGTTGGAACTACTAAAAGTGTGTCATGAATTATAAATTCATCCTCTGCAAATGAAACTTGTTTAGAAGTCAGAAATTGTTGAAATCTATTTTCTATATTAAGTGATAATGTAAAAGCATTTGAATTATCTATAAGTGCAGATAACTCTATGTGATTAGGCTTAATATTAATTCGTCTTGTAGTATATTTTGATAAAAATTTTTCTGTTAATTCTGAGAGTTTAGAGGATTTTGTATACGAATCCCAAAAAACAGACCCACCTTCATTTAGCATTTGAATAAGGATGGGATTCATATCTTTTCCGTTATGATTTACAGTATATCTTTCAGTGTAGCCCTCAAGAATATCTTCTAATAATTTTTCCTTAGCAGTTTTAATAGCCACTGTATCATTAGGATTTTTGAGTGCTGCTAAATAATCTTCATATAAATCTTTATCAATTGTAAATTTTGCCATGATTATGCCTTTTATAAAATTTAATACATTATAATTAAATAAAGGTTAATTGTCAAGTTAATTGTTAACTATTGGTTATGGGATGAATTTTCCTAAATTCTAGAATCTAATGCAACAGCTGATATGTAAAAAAGGTAAGGAAGTGGTGTTGAGTAAAAGAAGGATTGGAATA